>JBJMGZ010000184.1:0-16284 GCA_045807605.1 Thermoanaerobaculia bacterium
GAGCGCGGCGGGCCCGGGCTCGGCGCTGAGGCCGACCCGCGCGTCCGGCCCCACCCCGAGCCTGCGCAGCCGATGAGCCAGGCTCCGCGCCCGGAGGCAGAGATCGGCATAGGAGAGAGAACCCCCGTCAATACCGCCGAAGCGGACCGCCTCGGCATCGGGAGTGCGCCGCGCCTGGGCCTCGATCAGCTCGTGGACGCAGAGATCCGCGGCGGGGAGGGCCATCCGGTCCTCCTCGCCGAGATCACCGAGCTCGTCGATCCGGGCGTCCGGCCGCTCGCAGGCGGCGCGCAGGAGGTCCACCCAGCGCCGCAGCAGGGCGTCGGCAGTCGTCCCGTCGAAGAGGCCGGCGTCGCAGATGAGATGGAGCTCCAGCCCGCCGGGCCGGTGCACCGCGGTCAGGCTCAGGTCGTAGCGCGCCGCCACCTCGGCCGGCGGCAGCACCTCGATCGAGACCCGCGGCAGGTCCAGGTCCCAGGCCGGGCTCTCCTGCTCCGCGAGCACGACCTGGATCAGCGGCGCCCGCCCCGGATCGCGCTCCGGCCGCAGGTCGCGCACCAGCTCGTCGAACGGCATCTCCTGGTGCGCCCAGGCCGCGAGCGTGGTCTCGCGCACCCGCGCCAGAAGCTGGCGGAACGTCGGCAGGTCGCCCAGCCTCGCCCGCAGGACCAGCATGTTGACGAAAAACCCGATCATCCCCTCGGTCTCGCCCCGGCTGCGGCCCGCGACCGGCGTGCCGATCAGGAAGTCGTCCTGGCGCGAGAGCGACCGGATCAGGACCTGGAAGGCCGCGAGCAGGGTCATGTAGACGGTGCACCCCTCCAGCCGCCCCAGCGCCTCCAGCGCCCGGGTCAGATCGCCGTCGAGCGACAGCGACCGCACGACGCCGCGGTAGCCCTGGACCGGAGAGCGCGGATGGTCCGTGGGCAGATCGAGCACGGTGGGCACCCCCTCCAGCCGCCGGCGCCAGGCCGAGCGCAGCGACTCCAGCGCCTCCCCCTGGAGCCAGCGCCGCTGCCACACGGCCCAGTCGCCGTACTGGAGCGGCAGCTCGGCCAGCGGCGACGGCTCCCGGTGCGCGAAGGCGCGGTAGAGCACCCCCAGCTCCCGCACCAGCACCTCCAGGGACCAGCCGTCCGCGGCGATGTGGTGGAGCGTCCCCAGGAGCTCATGCGCGGTATCAGGTTCGGACGCCGTGCGCAGCAGCAGGAGCCGCAGAGGCGGCTCGCGCTCCAGGTCGAACGGCCGCAGCGCCGCCTCGCGCTCCAGCCGGCGCGCCTCGTCCCGCGCCCCCTCCGAGCCGAGCCCGGCGAGTCCGGAAAGATCGACCAGCGGCAGCCGGGCCGGAGCCTCTCCGGCAGACGCGATCCGCTGCACCGGCCGGCCGTCCACCGCCGGGAACGTGGTGCGCAGCACCTCGTGGCGGCGGACCACCTCCTCCAGGCTCCGCGCCAGGGCCGGGACGTCCAGGGCGCCGCGGAAGCGCACCGCGAGCGGCATGTTGAACACGGTGGTCCCCGGGCTCATGCGCTCGAACAGCCAGAGCCGCTCCTGGGCGAAGGAGAGCGGGATTTGCGTGCCAGCGTCCCCCCGCCGCTCCTCGCGGGAGAGCGGCACCACCGGCGGCGCCGGCCGCTCCTCCCCGCGGCGCAACGCCTTGATCCGCAGCGCGAGCGAGCGCACCGTCGGCCAGCGGAAGAGATCGGCCAGCGGCAGCTCGACCTCGAACACCTCGCGCACCCGCGAGACCAGCCGCGCGGCGAGGAGCGAGTGGCCGCCGAGGTCGAAGAACCCGTCCTCCGCGCCCACCCGGCCGCCGCCCAGCACCTCCTCCCACAGCCGGGCGAGCAGCTCCTCGACGGGACCGCGCGGCGGCACGCGCCCCGGCGCCGGCTCCATGGCAAGGGGCTCCGGCAGCGCCTCGCGGTCGACCTTGCCGTTGGCGGTGAGCGGGAACGCGGACAGGAGCACGAAGACCGAGGGGATCAGCGGCGCCGGCAGCATCGGCTCCAGGAAGCGGCGCAGCTCGGCCGGCGACGGGCCGGGCTCGCCCGGCCGCGGCACCAGGTAGGCGACCAGCCGGCGGTCGTCCGGCCGCGTCTCCCGTGCCACGACCAGCGCTTCGCCCACGGCCGGATGGCGCGTCAGGGCGGCCTCCACCTCCCCCGGCTCGATGCGGAAGCCGCGGATCTTGACCTGGCGGTCCATCCGCCCGAGGAACTCGAGCCGCCCGTCGGCCAGGCGGCGCACCCGGTCCCCGGTGCGGTAGAGCCGGGCCCCGGCCTCGCCGGGTTGTCCGCCGAATGGATCGGGCACGAAGCTCTCCGCGGTCAGGTCCGGCCGCCCGAGGTAGCCGCGGGCCAGCCCCTCGCCGCCGGCCAGCAGCTCGCCGGCCACGCCGATCGGCGCCAGGCCGCCCCCCGCGCCGAGCACGTGGACCCGCGCGTTGGCGACCGGCCGGCCGATCGGCACGGAGGCCTCGCCCGTCTCCCGGGCATCCCGCAACGGCTCGCAGCAGGTGAAGGTCGTGCCCTCGGTCGGACCGTAGCCGTTCACGAGCCCGGTCCCCTCCTCCAGGGCGCGGCGGACATGCGGCGGCGAGAGCACGTCGCCGCCCGCGAGCAGGTGCCGCAGGCGGCGGAGCGCCGCGGGATAGGTGTCCAGCATCTGGTGGAAGAGGCCGGCCGTGAGCCAGAGCGAGGTGATCCCGCGCTCCTCCACCGTCCGCGCGATCTCCTCCAGCGAGGGCACCCGCGACGGGAACACCACCAGCCGGCCGCCGTTGAGGAGCGGCCCCCAGAGCTCCAGCGTCGAAGCGTCGAAGGAGAGCGGCGCGAGCAGGAGCCAGGACTCCTCCGGCCCCAGCTCCGTGAAATCGGCGCCGCGCACCAGCCGCACCACGTTGCGATGGGTGACCGCCACCCCCTTGGGCCGGCCCGTGGAGCCGGAGGTGTAGAGGACGTAGGCCAGGGCGTCGGGATCGGTCTCCACCTCCAAACGCTCGCCCGAGACCTCTCCGGCGTCCTGCCCGAGGTCGAGGACCGGGATCTCCGGCGGGATGGGCGGGACCGGCGCTCCCGGCGCGGTCACCACCACCCGGGCGCCGGAATCGGCGAGGATCCAGGAGAGTCTCTCGGCGGGAAACGAGGGGCTCAGGGGGACGTAGGCGCCGCCCGCCTTGAGGATGGCGAGGACCGTCTCCACCGCCTCGATCGAGCGCTCCAGGCAGAAGGCGACCGGCACCTCCGGACCCGCCCCGAGCTCTCGCAGGCGCCGGGCGAGCCGGTTCGCGCGGCGGTCGAGCTCGGCATAGCTCAGGCTCCGCCGTCCATCCTCCACGGCCACGGCATCCGGCCGCAGGCTCGCCTGCTCCTCGAAAAGCCGGTGGATGGGGACCCGCGGCACGGCCGCGGCGCGGTCGTTCCACTCCACCACGAGCTGGTGCCGCTCCCCCGCGCTCAAGAGAGGGAGGTCCGCCGCCGCATCGTCCGGAGCGCGCAGAGCGGCGGCGAGAAGGCTCCGGAAGTGAGCGGCCAGCCGGGCGGCGGTCGGTCCGGAGAAGATCCCGTGCTCGATCGAGCCGCTGATTCCGGCCGGTCCCTGCCGCAGGTCGAGCGTCAGGTCGAACCTGGCCGCGCCGGCGTCCACAGGCCTCGGCTCGGCCGCCAGGCCCGGGAGGTCCAGCGCCGGCAGCGGCACGTTCTGGAAGGCGAGCACCACCTGGAAGAGCGGGTTGCGCCCGGCGGCGCGCTCGGGGCGCAGCTCCTCGACGATGCGCTCGAACGGCAGGTCCTGGTGCTCGTGCGCTCCCAGGACCTCCTCCCGCGCCCGCCGCAGCAGCTCGCGGAAGGAGGGCCGGCCTTTCAGGCTCGTCCGGATCGGCAGCGTGTTCACGAAGAAGCCGATCAGCCCCTGGACCTCGGCGCGCCGCCGGTTCGCGAACGGCGTCCCGATCACCAGGTCCTCCTGCCCGGTCCAGCGGTGGAGCAGCGCCTGGAAGCCGGCGAGGAGCGCCACGAACAGGGTCGTGCCCTCGGCCCGCGCCAGGGCCTCCAGACCGGCCGCGAGGTCCGCGGGGAGGGATACCGGCTGCGGTCCACCGCCGGCCTGCCGCTCCGCGGGCAGGTCCAGGGCGGGGGGCGCGCCCGCGAGCCGCTCCCGCCACCAGGCGAGCGGCCGGTCCAGCGCCTCCCCCTGGAGCCACGCCCGCTGCCAGACCGCGAAGTCCGCGTACTGGACCGGCAGCGGCGGCAGCTCCCCGGCGCGCCCATCGCGCCCATCACGCCGATACAGGGCGGAGACCTCGCGGATCAGCACCCCCATGGACCAGGCGTCGCTCACCAGGTGGTGCATCGTCAGCAGGAGGAGGTGCCGCTCGGGGCCGAGCTCGACGAGCACAGCCCGCAGCAGCGGCCCGCGCTCCAGGTCGAAGGGACGGGAGGCCTCGGCCCGCGCCAGCCTCTCTGCTTCCGCTTCAGGGAAGCCGGAGAGGTCGACCACCGTCAGGGGAGGCTCCGCCGGCTGCGGATGGATGACCTGCACCGGCTCCCCGCTGTTCGCGCTGAACGTGGTCCGCAGCGCCTCGTGGCGCCGGACCACCCGCCGGAAGGCATGGCCGAGCGCCCCGGCGTCGAGCGGACCGCGCAGCTCCACGGCCGCGGGCATGTTGTAGGCAGCGTCGTCGGGCCGGAGCTGGGCGAGGAACCAGAGGCGCTGCTGGGCGAACGAGAGCGGCAGGCCGCGCGGCTCGCGGGGGACCCGCGCGATGCCGTCCCGCTCGGGGAGGACCTCCCTCTTCTTCTCCCGCAGCCGGTCGAGGACGGCGGAGAAGGGCCGCGCGGGATGCTTCCCCGTCGCTCCTGCGGGCTCATTCATGGCGGAGAGCTCATGTTGGTCAGTTCCAGGACGAAACTACCGCCCGGCGTCACGAAGAGGCGGAGACGTATCGCCCGATCGTCAGGACCGTTACGGCTGGAGGGAACTTTAACGAACGGTAAGAAGGTAGGCAAGCCCGCCCACACGCGGATCGATCGCCGGCTTGGCGCCGGTGCGCACTGATTGAGCAGGTCCTTAGGGATCGACCGTCAGCTTGACGCTCTTGGCCAGGCCGTTGGCCGTGGCCTTGATCGTCGCATAGCTCTGGACCGTCACGTCCGCGGTCGTGACGCTGAACGTCCCCTGGCTCGCGCCGGCCGGGATCGTCAGGCTCGCCACGTCCGGCCGGGCCACCCCGGTGCTCGAGGAGGAGAGGGCTACCGCAATGCCTGCGATGCCGCCCGGCCCCGCCGGGCACTCCAGGGTGACGGTCCCCTGGACCGGGGCCGGCCCGATCACCGGGTTGGGCGAGAGCGCCAGGGAGGCGACCCCGATCGGCCGCACCGTCAAACCGGCGCCGTACGACCCACCGCCGAAGCTCGCCGTCACCGTTCCGGACTGGTTGGCCGTCACCGCCGGCGCCGTGATGGCGAAGGCCGCGCTGGTCGATCCCGCCGCCACCGTGACGCTCGCCGGCACCACGGCCACCGGGTTCGTATTCGTCAGCGGCACCACGATCCCCCCGGCCGGCGCCTTGGCGGTCAGCGTGACCTTGCCGGTCGAGCTCTTGCAGCCGCCCGCGAACGTCCCCGGGGTGAGGGTCAGGGCCGACACCGCCGGCGCGAGCACCGCCAGCGCCGCGCTCTGCGTAATCCCGCGGCGGGAGGCGGAGATCGTGACCGTCTTCGCCGAGGCGACGGAACTCGTGGTCACCGTGAACGTCGCGGACGTCGCCCCCTGCGCCACGGTCACACTGGCCGGGACCGAGGCCACCGCCGGATCGGAGCTGGAGAGGCTCACCGGGGCCCCTCCCGCCGGCGCTGCATGGTCGAGGACGACCGTGCCCGTCGCGGTCTTCGAGCCGGTCGCGGACGTTGGATTGAGCGCGAGCCCGGTCAGCTCGGGGGTGCCCGGGACGTCGTCATCCCGGATCGTGACCGTGCTGCCGGCGTACGGTCCGGCATGGATCGAGGGCGATCGCTCGACCGCCAGAGTGACCGTCTCCGGGTCCTCGGTGACGTAGTCGTCGATCGGCGCCGTCTTGACGAACACGCGGTCCCAGCTCGCGGCGATCGTCACGGTCAGGGGGAGGGCGTAGTCGATCCCGTGCCCGGCCGTGCCGCCGGTCAGGAGGTTCACCGACAGCGGCTCGGCGGTGCTGCCGGTGCGCCAGACGATGAATTCGCCCGCATCGGCCGGCTCCGCGGCATCCGGATCGGACAGGCTCACGGACACGACCGGCCGCACCGGCTCCACGTCGGCCAGGACGACGCTCGCGGTGGAGCCCCCCTGGAGGGCGAGGATCACCGTCTCGGCCGTCTCCAGGACGTCGTCGTCGATCGGGGTCACGACCACGTCGGCCGACGCCTGCCCCGAGGGAATCGTCACCGTCCCGGAGAGGGCGGCGTAGTCGACGCCGGCCGTGGCCGTGCCCGAGACCGCATAGGCCAAGGCCAGATCGCCGCTCAAGCTGTTGCGGGTGACGGTGAAGCGGCCCGGATCGCCGGTCTCGGAGGCGTTGCGGTCCGAAGCCTGGACGACCACGGAGGCGTCGACGGCCGGCGCCGGGGGGACCGGAGGCGGAGGGGCGGGCTCCAGGAGCGCCGCGTCGAGGAAGTCATACACGGGCTGGACGACCGATGCCTTGTCGAAGGCCGAGCCGCCGTGCCCCGCGCCCTGGACCGGGCGCAGGGTGGCGGAGGCGCCGGCGGCGTTCAGGGCGTCCACCAGGAGCTGGCTCTGGTTGAACGGGATGAGCTTGTCCAGCGTGCCATGCATGGCGAGGAGCGGCGGATCGCCGGCGTCCACGTAGGTGATCGGATCGGCGGTGGCCACGCGCTCCGGGTTGTCCTGGATCGCTCCCCCGATCAGCTTGCTCTCGTCCGAGGTGGCGCCGTCGTGGTTGACGGTCGTGGGATAGAAACGCATCTGGAGAAAGTCGGTGGCGCCGTACCAGTCCACGACCGCCTGCACGCGGCTCGACGGGTCGAGGTTGCCGCCGGTCGTCCCCTCCAGGTCCGCGGAAACGCTGCCGATCGTGATGGTCGGGACTCCGCCCGAGGTGGCGAGCAGCGCGGCCAGGTGGCCGCCGGCCGATTCCCCCCAGGCGGCGAAGCGGTCCGTGTCGAGGCCGTACTCGGAAGCATGCGCGCGCAGCCAGCGCACGGCGCCGCGCACGTCCTGGATCTGGGCCGGCCAGAGGGCGGTGGTGGTCAGCCGGTAGTCGACGCTCGCGACCGCGTACCCGCGCAGGCAGAGGTCCGAAACCCGGGTGGGGATGGGCAGCCGGCTGCCGCTCTTCCAGCCGCCGCCGTGGATCCACACCACCACCGGCACCGGCGCCGGCGCGCCCTGGGGCACCAGGAGCTCCAGATGGAGGTTCTGGGCCGTGGCATAGGTGAGGCCCGTGTAGGTTTGACAGCTCTGCGCGGAAGAAACGGATGCTCCGAGCAGGCACAGCAGGACGGCGAGACTCGCGGCAGGCAGCACCCGGTACGGCACGGAGCCGGGAAAATTGCAGGACTGATGCCAGCTATCGTCTCAACCACTTGCGGCGCAGCGTCATGGCGAGGTCGCGGAACATCTGCGCCTGCACGGCGTCGCGCTGGATCGCCTCCTGGAGCATCAGCCAGGAGCTCAGGATGTCGGAGTGGAGCTTGCGGCTCTCCAGGAACGGATAGAGACCGCGCAGGATGGAGGCGGACTCCGCCACCTTGCCGCGCAGGCTCAGCACCTGGGACAGCTCGACGCCCGCGAGGGCGAGGTCGAAGTCGAAGTCGTGCCGCTCGTAGAGGGCCACGAGCTCGCGGAACTTGCGCTCCGACTCCTCCAGGTTGCCTTCGCTGCGGGTGAGATGGCCCTCGAGCCGTAGGAGCCGGCCCTGGGTGACGGGATCGGGGAAGCCGGCGTACAGCGGCCGGTTCTCCTCCAGCAGGCCGCGGGCCTCGGAGGTCCGCCCCGACTCGCTCATCCAGTAGACCTTGAGATGGCGGACGCCGAGCTCCAGGTGGGGCTCCGCTCCCGCCTCCAGTTTCGCCTCGGCACGCTCGGCGAGATCGAGCGCCCGCTCCGGGTCCACCCAGCCCGTGGACGACGACCAGGCGATCAGGTAGGTGGCTTCCAGGTGCCGGTCCCCCATCTGGTGCGCGCAGGATACCGCCTCCCGGAACATGGCGGCGGCGTCCTCGAAATACCCCAGGTCCGACTTGAGCGTGGCGCGGATTCCCAGCAGGTACGCGCGGTCCAGCAGGTCGCCCGTGCCCAGCTCCAGCAGCTCCTCGGCCCTGGCGAGGTCCTCCTCGGCCCCGCGCAGGTCGCCATAGAGACGCTTGGCGTTGCCGAGATGGGTGGCCGCGATCCCCTGGAAGTCGCGCACCCGGGCATCGCCGTAGACCTCGGGGCTGAGCTTCTGGGCGATCATCCAGGCCAGGTAATAGAGGCCGACCGCCGCGCCGCGGTCCTGGCGAAGAACGTTCCGGGCCTCGTTCAGCAACAGGTTGTAGAGGCCCCAAACGTGGAGCCTCGGGTCGTTCTTCAACCAGAGCAGACGCTGCGTGGCGTCGAGCGGCTCCAGCAGCCGCCACAGCTCCTGCCCCCGGCGGCGCTCCGCGCGCAGCGCGGTGTCCGTGTTCACGAGGACGCCCTCCAGCCTCTCGAACATCCGCGTGTAGTCGAGGTTCCGCGGGAAGAACACCGCCCGGGCGCTCTTCCGGCAGGGCTCGCACCCCGCGAGCAGATGAGCCATCACCTTCCGCTTCTCGACCGGCCCGGACCGGTTGACACGGAAGCGTTCCAGCTCATTGCGGGTCAGATGAAAGGTTCCTAGCGGCATCGTCGGCTCCTTGGGCCGACTAGTTTACAACGGGTGGGACCCTAACCGAACGGATCCCAACCGCCGCCCGTGTTCGGGGTCGGCGCCGGATCCGGATCCTCGGCGCCGTCCGCCTGCCAGATGGCGGTGATCGGCGCCAGCGGCGCGGTCAGGCGCGCCCAGAAAGCTTCCAGGAAACCTGCGAACGGGGAGACCGACTCCCGCTGCGTCTGGGCGGCGAGAGGCAGACCGAGGAAGACGAGAAGACAGAGGACGGACAGGACGCGGCGGACCTTCAGCATGAACCTTCCCTCCGGATTGGAGCACCCCGGACGGCCCTTTCAGGGGGCCGCGGGCGCGAGGTTGAATGTGTCTGGAGGGATAGTGGCGCGAGGCGCCCAATCCGGGACGCAGTTTGGAGATTTCGGGCTCGGGAACCAGAGATTAATGTATCGACAAAAGCCTAGATCCGCATGCCGGCGAGAATGACCGCGAGAGCCGCCTTGGCCGCGAAGTGGCCGCACATCCCGTGCACGCCGCCCGACGGCGGAGTGCTCGCCGAGCACAGGAACACCCGCGGGTCGGGCGTGGAGTAGGGGACGAGCCGGGCCACCGGCCGGGTGAAGAGCTGGGCGAGCGTGGCGGCGCCGCCGTTGATGTCGCCGCCCACCAGGTTCGGGTTGTACGACTCCAGCCAGGCCGTGTTCATGGTGTGGCGCGCCAGGATCAGATCGCGGAAGCCGGGCGCGAAGCGCTCGACCTGGCTCTCGATGCGCTCCGTCATGTCCACGGTCGAGCCGTTTGGGACGTGGCAGTAGGCCCATGCCGTGTGGGAGCCCGCCGACGCCCGGGTGGGATCGAAACGGCTCGGCTGCCCCAGGAGCACCAGCGGCCTCTCCGGCTCGCGGCCGTCCCAGGAGGTGCGCTCCGAGGCCGCGATCTCCTCCAGCGTGCCGCCCAGGTGGAGAGTCCCCGCCCGGTGGCAGGCCGCGGCCCGCCAGGGGATCGGCTCGCGCAGCGCCCAGTCGACCTTGAAGACCCCGGGGCCGTAGCGGAACCGGCCGAGCTGGCGGCGGTAGCGCTCCGGCCAGCGCGCGCCTTCGAGGCGCAGGAGCTGGGCCGGCGTCAGGTCGAGCAGGACCACCTCGGAGCGCGGCAGCTCGTCGAGCGATTTCACCTTCCAGCCGGTGACGATCTCGCCGCCGAGCTCGCGCAGGCAGCCGGCCAGCGCGTCCGCGACCCGCTGCGCTCCCCCGGCCGGCTGCGGCCAGCCCACCGAGTGGCCGGTCGCGCCGAGCACCAGTCCGAATGCGGCCGTGGGCACCAGGTCGAGCGGCAGGAAGGAGTGGCCGGCGATGCCGGCGAAGAGCGCCCGCGCGCGGAAGCCCTGGAAGCGCCCGCGCGCCAGCGCCTCGGCCGAGCGCATCCCGGTCAGCCCGAAGCGGGCCATCAGGAAGGGATCGTGGAACGGCCGGAGCGGGCCGAGGAAAGCGCCGGCCAGGCGCTCCCAGGCGGTCGCGAGCGGCAGGAAGAGCCGCAGCCAGGCGCGGCCGTCCTCCGCGTCGTCCTCCGAGGCGCCAAAGCTCGCGGCGGTCTCGTCCGGCACCTGCGACAGCACCGCGGCGCTGCCGTCGTCGAGCGGATGAGCGAGCGCCAGCGGCGGCTGGATCCACTGCAGGCCGTGCCGGTCGAGGGGGAGCTTCGAGAGATACGGGGAGCCGGCGGTCAGCGGGTAGATGGCCGAGCAGACGTCGTGGGTGAATCCGGGCAGGGTCAGCGCCGCGGACCGCACCGCGCCGCCCACCGTCTCGCCGCCCTCGATCAGCAGCACCGAGCGCCCGGCCTGCGCCAGGGTGATCGCCGCGCTCAGCCCGTTCGGTCCCGCCCCTACGACGACCGCGTCCAAGATGGCTCCCCGCTCCTCATGCCGGCCGCAAGCTGCAACATCGGTTCCACGGCTGGCGGGCTTTTGCCCCGCTTCCCGTAAATGTGCACGAGGCCGACCGGGACCGAGAGAGCTTCGGGTCTGACCCCGCGGATCGGCCCGGGAGAGCTTCATGTTCAAGCGCGGCGAAGTCTACGACAACCCGGTGACGGGCGAGCGGTTCGTCATCCGCCTGGGGACCCAGGAGACCGGAGGCGAGCGCCTGGTTGTCGATATCTATGTCCGGCCCGGCGGAGCCGTGGCCGTCGAGCATATCCATCCGACCCTCGACGAGACGTTCACCATCCTGCGGGGCCGCGTCGGGATCGCCATCGACGGCCAGAGCTTCATCGCGGGGCCCGGCCGGAAATTCCACGTGCCCCGCGGCACGGCCCACAACTGGTGGAACGCGGGCGACGAGGAGGCCCACATCCTCGTTGAGATCACGCCCGCGGCGCGGTTCGAGGCCATGATCCGCAACCTGTTCGGCCTGGCCCAGGACGGCAGGACCGACCGGAAGGGGATGCCCGGCCTGCTGCAGCTCGCGCTCCTCGCGCGCGAGTTCGACGACGTGGCCCGGCTCGTCCGGCCGCCGCGGCTCGTGCAGAAGGCGCTGTTCGCGATCCTGGCGCCGCTCGCGCGCCTCAGGGGATACCGTGGCAGCTATCCTCAGTACGAGATACGCGGGCCGATCCACGTGCTCTCGGAGGAGTCCCCCGGGCTGATGCCGCTGGCGTCGTGAGCTTGCGATAAGCTCTCGCTTACCATGCGCTACAACCACACGACGTTCTTCAACGGCTACCGTGATCTGTACGGCAAGCTCAACCAGACCCAGGTATCGGGGCTCGACAACCTGCTGGGCTACCTCGAGCTCGACGCGGACGTGAGCGACATCCGCTGGGCCGCCTACATGCTGGCGACCATCAAGCACGAGTGCGCCGACACGTTCCAGCCGATCACCGAGCGCGGCGCGAAGTCCTACTTCGACAAATACGAGCCGGGGACGAAGATCGGCAAGGGCCTGGGCAACACGGTCAAGGGGGACGGCTACCTCTACCGCGGACGCGGCTACGTGCAGATCACCGGCCGCGCCAACTACCAGAAGATGACCGAGAAGCTGGCCCTCACCGGCGACGAGGACCTGGTGCTCCACCCCGACTCCGCCCTGCACCCGGGCATCGCCTACCGCATCATCTCCTTCGGGATGCGCACCGGGTCCTTTACGGGCAAGAAGCTTTCCGACTACATCAACGCCACGAAGTGCGACTACACGAACGCGCGGCGCATCGTCAACGTCCTGGACAAGGCGGCCACGATCAAGGACTACGCCGTCAACTTCGAGACCATCCTCACGAACTCCCAGACGGCTTGACGCCCTTCAGGGCCTCGTCCAGGCGCTTGCGGTAGGTGTCCAGCACCTCCCGCTGCGCCGCGGTGGGACGGCGGTCCACCCCCTCCACGTCCGTGGCGAGAGCGGTGAGCGCGCCGACGGCCGCCTCCAGCTCGTCCTTCAATTCCTTCTTCATTTCCTTCGGCGCCTTCTCCAACTGGGCGCTCCCCCGCTCCAGGGCCTCCGCGACCTCGCGGTAGAAGGCGTGCTGCGCCTCCACGTCGGCCGGCGTCGAGTCCACCCGCGGGTCCATGAGCAGCTCCAGCGGCTGGGTGAGCGTGCGGCCGTCCACGGTCAGGCGCACCTCGTACTTCCCGGGCGCCGCCATCAGGCCCTGCGGCAGGACCGCCGTGTCCGCCCCGGGCACGGCGGCGATCGAGTAGTCGTACTCCGGCGCCTTCGGCCGCTCCAGGCGCAGATTCCAGGCGAAGCGGTTGTGGCCGGCGCGGGCCGGCAGCGGCGCCGGGGGCTGCAGCCAATCGTCGGCGAAGTATTGATTGGCCTCGGGCCGCTCCGGCGTCTCGTCGCTGCGGAAGCTCCGCACCACCTTGGCGCCGGCGTCCACGATCTCCAGGACGATCGGGCCACCGCGTGTCCTCTCCGGCAGCAGGTAGTCGATCACCGCTCCCGCGGGAGGGTTCGCCGCGCGCGGCTCGTCCAGAGGCAGCGGCGTGTCGCGGTTCTGGTTGGCGCTCACCCGGTAGGCCTTCGCGGGCGGCAGCAGCACGGCCCCGGTCCCGGGCTTCAGGTGGCGCAGGGGCGAGATGTCGTCGAGCACCCAGATCGCGCGGCCCTCCGTGCCGGCGACGAGATCGTTGCCGTGCACCGTGAGGTCGTTGACCCCGCTCGTCGGCAGGTCGAGCTGCAGCGGCTGCCAGCTCCCGCCGCCGTCGAACGAGACGTGCACGCCCGTGCGCGTGCCGGCGAAGAGGAGCTCGGGCCGGACCAGGTCCTGCCGCACCACGTTCACGTGCGAACCGTCCGGCAGGCCGGTCCTGGACAGCTGCCAGCTCTTGCCGAAGTCGTGCGTGATGTAGACGTAGGGCCGGTCGTCATCCGCGCGGTGGCGGTCGATCGCGGCGAAGGCGGACCCGGGATCGATCGGCGAGGCGTCGATCTGGGCGACGCGGCTCCAGTCGGGCAGCCCCCTCGGGGTCACGTCCTGCCAGCTCTTGCCGCCGTCGCGGGTGACGTGGATCACGCCCGAGTCGGCGCCCACCCAGATCAGGTCCTTGTCGAGCGGCGACGGCGCGATGGTCGAGATGATGCCGTAGCCGCAGGCCCGGGCGCGCTCGACGGGCACGTCGCCCTCGCAATCCTTCGTGCCCGTCCCCTTCTCCGGCAGGGCGCCGGTCAGGTCGGGGCTGATCACCTGCCAGGTCGCGCCGCCGTCGAGCGAGCGGAAGAGCACCTGGGCGGAGGCGTAGATGGCGTGCGGCGCCGCCTGCGAGATCGCCAGCGGCTGGATCCAGGTGGTGCGGTAGCGCACGGTCGTGGGCCGCCGGCCGTAGCTCGACACCGGCCAGGGCGAGACGTTCTGGACCTGCCCGGTCTTCGCGTCCCAGCGCGACACCCGGCCGCCGAGGCCGCTGCCGTAGACGATGTCCGGGTTGCCTGGGAAGGGGATCACATAGTCGCGCTCGTCGGCCCCGGCCGGCTGCCAGTCGCGGAACGTGAGCTGGCCGTAGTCGCTGCGGCTCGCCGCCGCGATCGAGCCGCTGTCCTGCTGGCCGCCGTAGATCCGGTAGGGGAAGCGGTCGTCGGTCGCGAGGTGGTAGAACTGGCCCGTGGGCTGGTTGTACCAACTGCTCCAGCTCCGCCCGCCGTTGACCGTGACCACCGCGCCCTGGTCTGCGCCGGTGATCATCCGCTCCGGGTGCTCGGGATCGATCCAGAGGAAGTGATAGTCGTCGCCGCCGGGCGCGCCGCGGAAGAGCTCGACGGTCTTGCCGCCGTCGCGCGAGCGCCGGATGGACTGGCCCATGATGTAGACCGTGTCCGGGTTCTTGGGGTCGACCGCGAGCGTCGCGAAGTAGGCGGCGGCGAGGTTGCCGTCGGGATTGACGAGCTGCCAGTTGGCGCCCGCGTCGTCCGAGCGGTAGAGGCCCGGAGCCGGACCGGCATCGATGGTGGCGTAGACCCGCGCTCCCCGGCTGCCGGGGGCGACGGCCAGGCCGATGCGGCCGAGCGGCCCTTCCGGAAGCCCGTTCTCGAGCCGCGCCCAGGTCTTGCCGCCGTCCATGGACTTCCAGATGCCGCTCCCCGGCCCCACGTTCGGCGTGAAGTAGGACTGCCATGGATAGCCGCGCACCTGCCAGAACGAGGCGAAGACCACGTCCGGGGCGGCAGGGTCCGCGGCGAGATCCACGGCCCCGGTGCGGTCGTCCACGAAGAGCACCCGCTCCCAGGTGGCGCCGCCGTCGGCCGTGCGGTAGACGCCGCGCTCGCCGCCCGGGGCGAAGTAGTGGCCGAGGGCGGCGGCGAGCACCACGTCCGGGTTGCGCGGATCGACCAGCAGCTTCCCGATGTGGCGGCTGTCGGCGAGCCCGCGGTGCTCCCAGGTCCTGCCGCCGTCGCCGGAGCGGTAGACGCCGTTGCCCTGGGTGACGTCCCAGCGCGTGGTGACCTGGCCGGTGCCGACGTAGAGGATGGCCGGATTGCCCGGGACCACCTCCAGCGACCCGACGGCCGCCTCGGCCTGGCGGTCGAAGAGCGAGGTCCAGGTGCGGCCGGCGTCGTCCGTCCGCCAGACGCCGCCGTCGGCGACGCCCATGTAGAACGTGTCGGTGCCGGGGATGCCGTCGGCGGCCGTGGCCCACCCGGCGCGCAGCGGGCCGATGGAGCGCCAGTGCAGGGCCGAGAAGCTGTCGGGGGGGATGGGAGCTGCGATGACGGCGGAGGACACAGCGGCGGACACGAAGATGAGGACGAGGCTCGGGACGAGTCGGCGCGGATTCATGCCGCGTAACCTACCGCCGACGCACCTCCCGGTCCAGCCCCCTCACGAAGAGATAGAGGCCGACGCAGGCGAGAAAGAGGATGCCGGAGATGATCAGCGCCGGCAGCGCGCCCTCGTGATGGCCCGCGAGGTAGGACTCCAGCGTGGCGGTGAGGAGCCACATCTGGACGATCAGCAGGATGGCGATCAGCGCGAGCGCGCCATCGATGGCGGTCAGGCCGCGGCGCCCGGGCGGGAAGTGGACGGGCTTGTGACTCATCAAGCCTCCGGATGGGGCTCCGAATGAGAATACACGCCCACGGCGACCAGGGCGCCGCCGCGGCGCTCCAGGACCACCCGCGGCAGCGGGCGCTGCGGCGGACCCTGCAGCACCCGGCCGTCGCGCACCGAAAAGTACCCCTCGTGGCAGGGGCACTCCAGGCGGTCCTTGCCGTGCGCGTAGTAGACCGCGCAGGAGAGGTGGGTGCACTTCTGGCTGTAGGCCGCGTACTCGTCCGCGCCGGTGCGCACCAGGATGCAGGGGTCCTCGGGGCCGGGGTAGCGGAACAGCTTGACGCCGCCCACCGGCAGCTCGCCCAGGCCCGCGACCGGCCGCGGCAGGAAGACCGACTCGCCGGTCAGCCAGCCGCGCACCAGGATCCAGACGTTGCCCACGAACATCGCCAGGCTGGTCAGGACCAGGAACTTGGCGAACTGGCGGCGGCCGACGTAGCGCTCGTCCGCGCCATGCACCGAAAACTCCTCGCGCCAGAGCGGCTCGGCGCCCCCGAGGGAGGCGCGATGCCGGCGCCAGCGGCTCCACAGGCTCATGGAATTTCCTCCCACAGATAATCCACCACGTCCACCGCCACCGCCGTCACCTCCGGCGGCACCATCATGAACACCTTCGTGGTCACGGTCTCGTTGCCGAACTGGAAGACGTTCGACGGCTTCTCCCGCCGCTCGCGCGCGATCAGCTCGGGCGGCACGTAGGCCAGCGCCTGGCTCGGGCAGACCGTGGCGCACATGGGCCGCTTCCCCACCGAGGTGCGGTCGTAGCACATGTCGCACTTCATCATCAGCTCGAGCTTCGTCATCATCTTCGGGATGCCGAACGGGCAGGCGAGCACGCAGTTGTTGCAGGCGATGCAGCGCGGCTTGAGCGCCGACTGCACCACGCCGTCCTC
>JBJMGZ010000185.1:0-7344 GCA_045807605.1 Thermoanaerobaculia bacterium
GACGTCCGCCGAGGCCAGGACGGCACCGTTGCCCCGGGCGTGGACCTTGCCATTGAGGTCGCCCGTGATCTGGAGATCGGGGGGCAGGAACGGCTTGAAACGGTTGAGAGGGAAGTCCGCGACGGTCGAATCCACGTTCCAGGTCCCGGCCTTCGCCCAGCCGCCGTCAGCGCACAGTTGCGCGCCTCCGGATTGCCAGCAGAAGCCCTGAAGGCCGACCGATTCCGGGGATGCCGCCAGGCCGGCCGGCCCGGCCAGGCTCCAGTCGCCGATCTGTTGCGAGCGGAGATCCAGGCGGCGGATCTGTCCCTTCCAGGAGGTCGGATTGATCAATCCGCCCGCGAGAGACAGGTCAACCCGGCCCTGCTCGTTGTTGGCCGCCAGCACGACTTCATGGCTGGAGCGCTGGCCCCGGCCGCGCACCGTCAGCTCGTCGATCCGGCGCTCGCCCGAGAGGATGCCCTTGGACTGCACGTCGAGGACGACGGTTCCCGTGGGGGAGAGGTCCACGTCGGCGACGACCGCGGTCTCTCCGACGTTGGTGGTGCCGAAGCGCACCCCCTTGCCCTCGGCCGTGGCCTGGATGCGCGGCATCTTCATGGGACCGGAGACGCGCCCCCGGGCCACCACCGAGCCGCCGCCCTGGGGCACCGCGATGCCCAGGTTGGGCGCCGAGAGATCGAAGGCGAGGTCCAGGACGTCGCCGATCCAGCCGGAGGCGGCGAGCCTGGCGTCGCTCCAGGTGAGGTCGAGCCGGGAGAGTTGGTAGCGGGAGCCGGCGAGCCGCAGGTCTGCCGTGGCGAGGACGGGCTGGTTCCGCAGCGTCCCTTCCAGGCGGGAGACCTGGACCGTTCCGACCGGACCGGCCTCGGCGATCTGGCCGCGGGTCACCGCCGCGAACGAGAGCCGGCCCGGGAACTGCGCCGAGATCTGGCCGGGATCGATCCCCTCTCCCTTGACCGTGACGTTCCAGCGCACCAGCGGCTCCCAGGCCACCTCGCCCCGGCCCAGGAGCCGGCCGGCGAGCAGGTTCCCCTGGAAGCTGTCGAACTGGAAGCGGCTTTTGGTCCCGTCGCCTTCGAAGACCCAGGTCCCTTGAGGAAGGGCTCCGGCCGAGACATCCGCCCGGACCTCGGCGTGGTAGCGCTCCAGGTTGCCGGAGATCGCCGCCGTCCCCTTGCGGCTGGCCGCCACCGGCTCGGCTCCGCGCAGCGGCCAGGCCAGATTCTGCCAGCTCGCTTTGGCCTTCATGTTCAGGTTCTCGTCCAGCGTACCGCTGGCGGTGAGACGGGTACGGGTTCCGGGCAGAACGACGTCGGCGCTCTCAATCCTCCAGACCTCCCCTTCGCGGGCGAGCGAGTAGTCGGCGCGCACCGCTCCGACCTGTTCGACCACGCCCTCGACGGTCCCGAGGCTGGTGAAGTTTTCCAGGTCCCCCTTGAGGGCGATCTGTCCGCTCGCGGGCAGGTCCGGAAGGTCGGCCTTGATGCGTTGCGGGTTGAGCCCCGAGAACTTCGCCCGGCCGTCGAACCTCAGGTCGTAGAGAGGCTCGTAAAGGGTGGCGTTCACGTTGGCAGGGAAGGGTGTTCCCAGCGTCTGGGTGACCTGAAGCTCCTTGAGCGTGCCGGCGAGCTGGCCGCTGCCGGAAAAGGGTGCCATGTCCGGCGCCCGGTACGCCCACTTCACGTCGAGATCGACCGGGTAGTCCCCGAGCGGCTGGACCGTGCCCTTGACGTCGGCATCGAAGGTGGGCGCGCGGACGGTCAGGCTGTCCACCCGGACGTCGTTGCGGATGGCCGTGGTTTCGAGCGCGATGCGATCGATCACGAACGGCGGCTCCCCGGGCGGAGCGTTCTTGGCCCCCATGCTCAGATTCGTGACCAGCGCGTCGCGCACGATGATGTTGTAACGCAGGTTGATGTCCGGCAGCGGTCCCTTCTCCTTCTCCTCTTCGGTGGGAGTGGTGAGGATGCGGATCCCGTCCGCGTGCAGCTTCTGGATATCCAGCCTGCGCTGGAGCAGCTCGCGCAACCGCCATTCGATCTCGACGTGATCCACGTACATCTCGAACCCCTCGCGCTCGTACTTGAGCCCGCGGATGTCGAGCGGGCCGCGCAGGGGGCCGGTCATCTTGGCGACCTCGAGCTTGCCGGGCATCACGGCGCCGAGACGGGTGAAGAGCCATTCGGTGCCGCCCTGGGTCCCGGCCAGGAACCAGACGGCGGCAGAGACAATGACGGCGAGGGAAAGAAGGCCGACAGAGGCCCAGATCAGGAGCTTCTTGAGACGCGGGCGAATCATAGATCAGGTCCTACCGTGAGATGGAAGCGAACCGGCCGGTCGGGCTCCGAGAGGGCCCAGGCCATGTCGGCACGGATGGGTCCGATGGGAGAGACCCAGCGCAGCCCCACGCCCGCGCCTCTCTCCAGCGAGCCCGAGAACGACTCCATGGCGTTGCCGGTGTCATAGAAGGCGGCGATTCCCCACTTTTCCAGGAACCGCCACTTTTCGAGGATGCGGTACTCCAGCTCGACGCTGCCGGTGAGCAGGGTCTTGCCACCGATCACATTTCCCGCCTCGTCCACAGGGCCGAGGGCCTGGTACGCGAAGCCGCGCACGCTCTGGTCGCCGCCGGCGAAGAAGCGCATCGTGGGCGGCAGCTCCCGGAACTGGTCGGTCTCGGTGTAGCCCACCTGCGCGCGGCTGATGAAGCGGAAGCGGTCGGCGAAGCTGGTGATGAGCTTGCCCTCGGCCTCGGCCTGGAGAAAGCTGGCGTTCGAGAGCAGCGCCTCGTCGGCGCCGCGGATCTTGAATTCGAGACGCTGCCCGGACGTGGCCGAGATGCGGTCGTCCGCCTTGACCCGGTTCCAGCTCGCCTGCGGGAGCAGCAGCTCGGAGACGCCCTTGTCGAGGCCGACCTCGAAGTCCTCGCGCTGGAAATTGAGGCCGAACGCCTCGCGCCAGCTCCCCCGCGCCCGGGTGAGGCCGGCGCCGACCAGCGCGCTCTGGCTGCGGCTCGTCTCGGGACGGAGGTCGGCGTAGCCCACCTGGAAGGTCAGCACGTCCGTGCGCGGATACGGGCCGGGGATCTGGTAGCTGGCGCTGAAGCTCTTCTCGATCTCCGAGACCCGCGCCTCCGATAGGCCGCGATGGCCGCGGCGGTTGATCCGCCGGAGCTCCAGCCCGACCGTGCCGCGCGGTCCGGTGTCGGTGCCGTAACCGGCGCCCGCGGTCCAGCGCTGCTTCCGGCTGGCGATCAGGTTGACCTCGATCGGAACTTCCAGCCCCTGGGCCTGTTCCTGCCGGGTCACCACCTCGACGCGCTGGAAGTAGGGGCTGTCGGAGAGGGCGTTCTGCGCCTGCAGGAGCTCGTTGATGTTGAGCGGCTCCCCCTGCTTCCAGGTGATGTAGCCCCGCAGGAGGTCCGGGTTCAGGAAGTCCTGGTTGAAGATCACCGGCCCGAACCGGTAGCGCGGTCCGGTGTCGTAGAGGAGGACCACCTCGGAGGTGTAGCTGGCGAGGTCGACCCGGATCTCGCTGGTCTGGAAGGCGGCGTCGAGGTAGCCGTTCTCGGCCGCGTACTCCTCCAGGGTGGTCTTGCCCTCCTCGTAGTCGGGGTGGAAGAGGGTCTCGCCCTCCTTGAGCGGGAACTTTCGCACCAGCTCGCGGAAGCCGGAGTCGCCGGCCCCCTCGCCCAGGATCTGGAGATCCCGCCGGGTCACCTTGATCGCCGGCCCGGGCTCGACGGTATAGCGGGCGCGCCAGGTGTCGCCCTCCCTCTCCAGCGAGGACTGGACGCCGGGACGGTAGTAGCCGAACGGCTGCAGGGCGGTCGCGATCTCCTCGGAGGCCTTGGCATGGAGCCGGCGGATGCGGTCCTCGTCGAGATCGTCGTCATCCCGGGCCTCCTCCAGGCTGAGGGAGGCGACGACGTTGCGCCGGAGGTCGCGGTCGAGCCCGTCGACCTCGATTCGGACCTTTTCGGCCCGAGCCATCTCGGTCCGAGCCATCTCGGTCCGAGCCATGGCAGGAAGGAGGACGGTGAGGGCGAAGCAGAGACGAAGATGTTTTGCAGTCATCGTTGAGCGACGGCGCCGCCCTGCCCCTCCGGAACGCGCACGGCTCCCTCCTCGGGCTTGGCCCGGGGACGGAACTGGCGCGAGTGGACGCGGGAGAGCTCGGCTCCAAAGAAGAAGATCAGCGCGGAGTAATAGACCCAGAGCAGGATCACCACCAGCGACCCCGCGGCGCCATAGGCGGAAACCACGCCGGTGCGGCCGAGATAGAGGCCGATCAGCGTCTTGCCGACCACGAACAGCAGCGCGGTGAGGACGGAGCCGAGCCAGACGTCCCGCCATCCGATCTTCACGTCCGGCAGGATGCGGTAGGTCATGGCGAAGAGCAGGGTGATGACGACGAAGGAGACCACGAAGTTGGCGACCTGGAGGAAGTCCACCGGCAGGTCGAGCCGGTGCTCCAGGTAGCGGCTGAACCCGGTCAGGGCCGCGGAGAGGACGAGCGAGACCGCGAGCAGGAAGCCGATGCCGATCACCAGCGTGAACGAGTGGAGCCGCTTGCGCAGCAGCGTGGTGAGGGCGGCGCCGGGCTTGGGTTCCACCGCCCAGACCGTGTTGAGAGCCTCCTGGAGCTGGCCGAAGACCGCGGTCGCGCCGAGCATCAGCGTGACGATCCCGATGACGGCTGCGATGCGGCCGGAAGCCGGGCGGGCCGCGCTCTGGAGCACCTCCTGCACCAGGAGCGCGGCATCCGGCCCCATGAGCCCCTTGAACTCGTCGAAGATCTGCCCGCGCACCGCCTCCTGCCCCCAGATGAACCCCGCCAGGGTGATGACCACCACCAGGACCGGGGCCAGGGAGAAGATCGTATAGAAGGCGAGCGCTGCGCTCTGGGTCGAGCAGCGATGCACGCCCCAGTTCGTCATCACCTGCCGCAGGGTTTTCCACCAGCTCATCGGGAGGTAAAAAGGCAAGAAGCATGCCAGTGGACAGCTCCCGGGGGCGTGCTATCCTACCCGCATGCCGATTCATTCTGACGAGAGGCGGATGGCCGCCTTGTTGAGCGATCTCCTGCTCCGGAGTGGAACCTCGGCGTCCGCGGTGGAGAGCCGGCTGGGCTGGGAGCCCGGACGCCTGAACGCCTTGCTCGGTGGGCAGAAGGGCCTGACCTTCGAAGCCCTCCTGGAGATCCTGCCGGTGCTCGACGAGACGCCCGGCGACTTCTTCGCGCAGCTCTGCGCGACACCCCGGGAGGCTCCTCCCGGAGCGCCGGCCGACCGCATGCTGGACCGCCGGTTCGAGGAGAGCCGGCGCGTCGTCAAAGCCGCGATCGCCCGGCGGCAGACCTGGAAGCAGGAGCGCACCGCCGGGGCCTAGACCCGCGGCGGTCTGCGGTCAAGAAGTGCTGCGGCCGAGCTGCTCGACCTTGCTGCCCAGCAGGCGGATCAGCTCGAACGCCTGCTGTCCCTGCTCCATGAGCTGCCGGAGCTGGAGCAGAGAGGCCAGCACTTCCCGGTCCACGCCGAGCGAGCGGAAGATCGGCACGGTCGTGGCCACGATCTGCTCGAGCTTCTCAGCATCCCCGAGCTTGACGTAGATCGCGGCCAGGTCGAGTGAGACGATCGCCGCTTCATAGATGATCTTGTGCTCGCAGAAGCCGTCGCGGGCGCGGACCAGGGCTGCCTCGGCGGCATGCAGGTGACCGAGCTCGCGGAGCATCAGTCCTTCCTGCCAGCCGGCGCGCAGCAGGATCATCGCGTCGTTGAACTCGCGGTAGAGGCTGCGTGTCTCGAAGAAGAGCGACAGCGCCTGCTCAGGCCGCTCGAGGTCGATGTAGCAGCGCACCAGGTTGTGGCAGGCGACGAGCAGCAGATGAGGATCCTCCTCTTCGATCATCGGGATCACCCGGTTCAGGATCGAGACCGCATCCCCAGGCTCTCCTGAGTAGATATAGGCGGTCGCCTTGCGCACCAGGGTGCTGGCGAGAGCATGCTTCTGGCCAAGCGACTGATAGACCTGCTCCGCTCCTTCGCTGAGGCTGATCGCCTCGGCAAACCTGCGCTGGTAGATGCGGAGCGACACCAGGGAGCTCAGCAACTGCGCTCTCAAGGCAGGATCGCCGGTCCCGGATTCACTCAGGCGCTGCGCGCGAGCAAGGGCCGCCTCCGACTCGCGAAGGCGGCTCTTCGCCCGCAGGGTCTCGCCATACTGACGCCACGCCTGGCAGCTCAGGTCGGCCAGCCGCTCCGGGCTGCCGCAAAGCTCCGCGGTGCAGGACCCGGCGACGAGGCAGGCCAGATGGGCCCTGTGCAGGCTCGCTTCGGGATCCTCGAAGCGGGCGGCATGGCTGGCTTCCAGGAGATGCCTGACGAGCCCGGGGCTGGAGAACCGCCTTTCCTCGCTGGCGCGCCGGATCTGCTCCTCCGCAGGCAAGGGAGACAGCTCGTCCCACAGCTCCGCCGGTGAGGCTTCCCCGGGCGATTCCGCGGCAAAGTAGGCTGCCAGGGCGCGCTCGGCTCCGGCGAAAGCCTCGCTGTAGTCGTAACCCTGCGCTGTCTCGTCTGCGTCAGGCTCACCCTCCGCACGGCGGGAACGGAGCTGGAGCAGTCTCTCCAGCCGGCTGCGGCTCCAGCCCATGCTGTCGAGCTGGCTCCGGCAGGAGCGGCAATCGGTTAGTAGATGGCGTACCACCAGCGCGCTGGTCGCGGCTGCAGATCGCGTGGGATCTCGTAAAAACACCTCGAGATCATTACGAGTCGGATGAGGACTGAACATCGGTATCCCTCCAGAAACGGCATCTCACACATACATCCGGCAGCGTGTCTCTCCCGAGACGATGGGGGATGGCAACCCGGCCGGTTGGCATCGGCGCCGGATGTACGCGCGGGGCCTCTCTTTAAATCCAGGTGCAGCGTTCGCTTGAAACCGGGACACGCCGACGGCGGAGCACCGCCGTAGGTTACGAGGACGTCTGCCGGGACGGGAGCTTCTCGATGTGAGAGCTCAGGCTCTGGAGCAGATCGAGCGCTTGGCGGGTCTTGTGCGCCAGCTGCTGCAGTTGAAGGAGAGATGCCAGGATCTCCCGCTCCACGCCGAGCGCCTGGAAAATGGGCACGCTCTCGGCGATGGTCTGTTTGAGCTCGGTCTCGGCCTGGAGCTTCACGTACACGGCAGACAGGTCGAGCGAGACCAGGGCCGCGTCATAGAAGAGCTCGCGGTCCACGAAACCCTGGCGGACCTCGAGCAGGGCGGTCTCGGCGGCACGAAGGTGGCCGAGGTCGCGCAGCAGCAGACCCTCCTGCCAGGAGGCCCGGAGCCGGACGATCGC
>JBJMGZ010000186.1:0-3574 GCA_045807605.1 Thermoanaerobaculia bacterium
TGATCGTGACCGGCGACGACGACCTGAAAGTGCTCGATCCTTTCGAAGGGATTCCCATCCTCGCGCCGTTCGAGTTCCTCCGTCTGCTGAGGCAATCTCCAGAATCGAAACGCTGACGGCAACTTTCCGCAGTCCGTCCCGTACCAACCTCCATCGTGATGAAGAGGAGGTCTATCCGATGAAGACGTGGCGTGCCCCGGCTCTCCTGGCAACCCTCCTGCTCGCCGGCGCCGGCTTGGCCGTGGGGGCCGATTCGTCGATGGGGACGGACTGGCCGCGGTTCCGCGGTCCGCAGCAGGACGGGGCCTCTCCGGAGAAGGGATTGCTCCGGAGCTGGCCGGAGAGCGGCCCCAGGGTGCTCTGGAAGAAGCCGATCGGCAGCGGGTTCTCCACCGTGGCCGTGGTGGGCGACGCCCTCTACACCCTGGCCGTGGAGGGGGAGAGCGAGACGGCCTACCGCCTGCGCGAAGCGGACGGCGAGGTGGTCTGGCGCGTTCCCCTGGGGCCGGTCTTCCCCGAAATGTTCGGCAACGGTCCGCGCTCGACGCCGACCGTGGACGGGGACGAGGTCTACGTGCTGTCCGCCACCGGCCGGCTGCACGCCCTCAAGGCGAAGGACGGCGCGCGGCTGTGGGAGCTCGACCTGGTGAAGGAGCTCGGCGGCACGATCCCCAACCGGGGGTACGCCGCCTCGCCGCTCGTCGACGGCGACCTCCTGATCGTGGAGGCGGGCGGCTCCGAGGGGCGGGCCGTCGTGGGCCTGGACAGGAAGACCGGAAAGATCCGCTGGTCCGCCCTGGACGGCAAGCCGGGCTATGTGACGCCTCTGCTCGTGACGATCGACGGCGTCCGGCAGTACGTGATCGTCCGGACGCTCGAGGGCGACATCGTCTCCCTGCTGCCGGACGGCAAGGTGCACTGGCGCTACCCCTGGAAGGTGGGAGCCATCGCATCCCCCCTGTTCCTCACGCCGAACCGGATCTTCGCGTCGGCCTCGGAAGACACGGGATCCGTCCTGCTGGAGATCGGCAAGGGGGAGAGTGGCCGTCCCGGAGGAGCCGCTGTCCGGGAGGTCTGGAGCAACCGGCTGATGAAGAACCATTTCAGCTCCTCGGTGCTGTACGAGGGGCACATCTACGGCTTCGACAACGCGAGCCTCAAGTGCATCGTGGCCGGGACCGGGGAGCAGAAGTGGGTCCACCGCGGCTACGGCAAGGGCTCGCTGATCCTGGCGGACGGCCTGCTGTACATCTTGAGCGACCAGGGGCAGCTCATCCTCGCCGAGGCCACGCCCGCGGGCTTCCAGGAGAAGGGGCGGCTCAAGGTGATGGAGGGCAAGACGTGGACCTCTCCGGTGCTCTCCCGCGGACGGCTCTATCTGCGCGACGAGGACGAGATGATCGTTCTCGACGTGCGGACCCCGGCCGCCGCCAAGGAGGCGAAATGATCTTCAGGCTCTTGCTGATCCTGGCGTTGCTCCCGCGGGCGGCAGGCGCGCAGACCCTCGACGAGGTGCTCGCGAAGCACGAGGCCGCGCATGGCGGCCTGGACAAGTGGCGCGCGGTCAACACGCTGATCGTCACCGGCACCGAGGGCATCTTCAGCAACTCCGTCCCCTTCATCTACGAATGGCGGCGGCCGGACTCGTCCCGTTTCGAGCATTCGATCCTTGGGAAGAAGATGACCATCGGCCACGACGGCAAAGTCACCTGGTGGGTCCATGAGCTCTTCGGAATCACGACGCCGGCGGCCGTGTCCGAGGGCGCCGTGCTCGCCCGGCACATGGCCGAATTCGAGAGCCCGCTCATCGACGCGGCGGCCAAGGGCCACAAGGTGGAGCTCCTCGGCAAGGACGAGGTGGACGGCCAGCCCGCCTGGAAGCTCAAGGTGACCCGCAAGGACGGGTTCGAGGAGACCTGGTATCTCGATCCCTCGACCGGTCTCGAGCTGGCGCGCTTCGACACCACGCTCGACCTGCCCGAGGCCAAGGAGCGCTGGACCTACTACTCGGACTTCCGCCCGGTCGACGGGCTGGTGATCGCTCACCGCCAGGACCAGGAGTACTCGATCCGCCACGTCTCGCTGACCATCGAGAAGGTGCGGGTCAATCCGGAGATCGACCCCGGGCGGTTCGAGATGAAGTAGAGTCTGCCCCATGCTGAAAGCCAGCCTTCTCGCGTTCCTTCTCCTGGCTTCGACGACTCCGGAGGCGAAGATGACGGACCGTGCGACGGGGACCTTCGAGGTGAAGACGACCCCGCAGGAAGCAGACGAGAGCCCCGGCGTCGGCCGGATGCTGCTCGACAAGCAGTTCCACGGCGACCTGGAAGCGACCGGCAAGGGGCAGATGCTGACCGCCATGACGGCGGTCCAGGGCTCGGCCGGCTACGTCGCAATCGAGCAGGTCACCGGCAAGCTCAAGGGCCGCGCGGGCACCTTCGCGCTCCAGCACCAGGGCGTCATGAACCGCGGCGAGCCGCAGCTCTCGATCACCGTCGTCCCCGACTCCGGCACCGGCGAGCTGGCGGGTCTGTCGGGGAAGATGAACATCATCATCGAGGGCGGCAAGCACTCCTACGACTTCGAGTACACGCTCGCTCCGGAGGCGAAAAAGTGATCGGTCGCATCTGGCACGGCTGGACCACGCCGGAGGACGCGGACGCCTGGCCGGAGCTTCCCCTGACAGAGTGGCAGGACACCTACGCGACGCTCCACATGTGGACGCAGATCGTCGGCAAGGTGCGGCTGGCGCTCGCTCCGCCGATCAATCACTGGTGGCAGGTGACGAGCTATGTCACGCCGCGCGGGCTCACCACCTCGGCGATCCCTTATGGCACGCGCACGTTCGCCATCGACTTCGACTTCCTCGACCATGTGCTGCGGATCACCACGAGCGACGGCGGCATCCGCACGGTCCCGCTCCGGCCTCGGACGGTGGCGGACTTCTACGCCGCGGTGATGGACGCCCTTCACTCGCTCGGTCTCGAGATCCCGATCTGGAGCATGCCGGTCGAGATCGAAGGGCCGATCCCCTTCGATCGCGATGTCACGCACGCCGCCTACGATCCGGACGCGGCGCAGCGCTTCTGGCGCGTCCTGGTGCAGACGGACCGCGTTCTCAACGTCTTCCGCTCCCGGTTTCTCGGCAAGGTGAGCCCGGTGCACTTCTTCTGGGGCGCGTTCGACCTGGCCGTGACCCGGTTCTCCGGGCGGCGCGCGCCGAAGCACGGTCCCACGCCCAACATCGCCGACTGGGTGGTGCAGGAGGCCTACTCGCACGAGGTGAGCAGCCTCGGCTTCTGGCCGGGGGGAGGCCCGGTGACCGAGCCGGTCTTCTATGCCTATGCCTATCCGGAGCCGGAGGGGTTCAAGGAGGCGAAGGTCGAACCGGCCGGGGCATTCTACAGCCCGGATCTCGGCGAGTTCCTCCTGCCCTACGAGGTGGTTCGCACCGCGGCGTCGCCCGACGACATTCTGCTCAGATTTGCGCAGAGCACCTACGAGGCGGCGGCCGAGGCCGCGGGGTGGGACCGCGCCGCGCTCGAGCGGAGCGCGGCGACATGAGCTCGAGGCT
>JBJMGZ010000187.1:0-5940 GCA_045807605.1 Thermoanaerobaculia bacterium
CAGCGACAAGGCCGGACGGGATGGTGAGGAAGAAGAACCATCCCATCACAAACAGGGTGTACAGCAATTCACCGATGTCGGTCCCGAACGCCATACACGGATGGGCACCGCCCTCGTCGACCTGGCATCCGAAGGCGGACGCGAGCGCGGACGCGATGAGGACGGAAAGGATCGGGGAAGCCGTCCATAATGCGATGAGCAGCCAACCGATCAGCTTGGTCTTTCGTTGCATGTCTCGCGTGTCCTCGGCCTTGCATCGGGATCTTCGCGCGGTCGTGGCTGCCGGTCAAGACGATTCTCCACAGGGCCGGCGTTGCGCCTGCGTGCATCCCCCTTAAGATGGGGCTCAGCCCCTTCCCGAGAGGGACCATCGCCATCCAGATGGGCGCCTCCCCTTCCAGGTGGGGACCATCCCCTTCCGGATGGCGGACATCCCCATGTTGATCAGGGCCAGCCCCATCTGCATGGGGATCAGCCTCTCTGGATGGTGGCCGTCCCCTTTCAGATGGGGGAGACCCCCTTCCCGATGGGGGCCTTCCCCATCCGGATCGGAGCGCTCCCATCCAGCAAGGGGGCTTCCCCATCCAGATAGGCGTCTCCCCCACCTGGATGGGGGCGGCTCCCATCCAGGTGGGGCCGGCCCCCTTCGAATTGGGGACGGGCGCCATCTCGATCGGCGCCTCCCCCGAGCCGCTCCGGAAGATGCGAAGACGTCTCCCGGGCGGATGGAAGCGTTTCCGGATGGCTCGGAGCGAGCTCCGGGCGTCCGGAACCGGGTTGCAGCGCCTGGAAAGACAAGCGGGGCACGGCCGAGCCGGCCCGAGTGGTAGGCTGAGCCTGTGCATCAGCTCCCGAAGGGCTGGGTCTACTTCATGACGGAGCCCTTGATCGGCTGCGCGGGATGGAGCCTGCCGCAATCCGAGCGCGCTCACTTCCCGGATGCGGGAAGCCTTCTGGAGCGCTATGCTTCCCGATTTCCCGCCGTCGAGATCAACTCCTCGTTTCATCGTCCGCATCGGCCGGCGACGTACGCCCGCTGGAGCGCGAGCGTGCCCGCGGACTTCCGCTTTTCCGTCAAGGTTCCAAAGGCCATCACGCACGGCCTCCGCCTCCAGGGCGCCGACATTCTCCTCGAAACCTTTCTTGCGGAATCAGCCGGCCTGGGGGACCGCCTCGGCTGCCTGCTGGTCCAGCTTCCGCCCAGCCTGAGCTTCGAGCCCGCCGTGGCAACGGCTTTCTTCACCGCCCTCCGCTCGCGATCGCCGGCCCGCATCGTTTGCGAGCCCCGTCATGCGAGCTGGTTCACTCCCGAGGCGGAGGAAACGTTGATCGAGCTCGAGGTTGCACGCGTGGCCGCGGACCCGGCGCGCGTGCCCGCGGCCGGGGAGCCGGGTGGATGGCCAGGGCTCGTCTACTTCCGGCTGCATGGCTCCCCGAGGATCTACTACTCGGCTTATGACGAGGAGTGCCTGGACGCTCTCGCCTCCCGGCTCGCGGAGCACGCGGCGGCGGGACGCCAGGCCTGGTGCATCTTCGACAACACCGTGCTTGGCGCCGCGACGCGGAACGCGCTGGATCTGCTCCTGAAGACGGCCTGACTGGCACCGCCTGTGCAAAAGCCCGGCATGGGAGAGGCGCGCGGGGAGGAAGGAGGAGATCCATGAAGTTCTCGGGTCTTGGCGTTCTGCTGGTGGTGGGTATGCTCGCTGGATGCGCATCGTCTGGTGGTCCCCCTGTTGCCACGGAAGAAGTGATGGAGGCGGAGACGGCGATCCGGAACGCCGAAGCCGCCGGCGCGGAAGAGCGGGCTCCCGAGCTTCTCGAAGAGGCGCGGGTCGCTCTGCACGGCGCTCGGCAGGCTTCCGGCGAGGAAGCGCGACGACGCCTGCTCGAGGCGCGGGACTATGCCTCCGCCGCGGAGGCCATGGCCAGGGCGGAGAGGCTCCGCCGCGAGGCCGCGCGCGTGCGCCGGGAGGCGGACGAGCTCCAGCAGAGGGCCGACCGGATCCGGGACGAGGCAGGGAGACCGCCAGGTCTCTGAGGTAGCCCGACATGAACACCAGACTTCTATCGATCCTGACCCTGATTCTCGCCCTGGCGCTCGCCGCCTGCTCGGCCGGACCTCCGCCCGCCCAGATCGCCGAGGCGCGGATCGCCATTCAGGAGGCGGAACGGGCACGGGCCAACGAGCTTGCCACGCGGGAGTACGACGAGGCCGTCCGCCACCTGAGCGTCGCGGAGAGCACCTGGAAGGAGAAGCACGACGCGGCAACGGCCGCGCACTACGCCCGCAGGGCGGAAGCCGCGGCGCGCCAGGCGCAGTACGAGGCGGAGGCGAAGACGGCCGAGGAGGAGATCCGCCTGGAGACCGAGCGGCGCCACCGCGCCGAGCTCTCCATCCGCGACGCGGAGATCGCCCGCCTGCACTCCGAAGCGCGTACCGAGGCCGAGGAGCGCGCGACCGAGGCCGAGGCGATGGCCCGGGAGGAGCGGGAGAGGCGCGAGGCCGCCGCCGAGCAGGCGCGGATCGAGGCCGAGGCGCGCAGGTCCGCCGAGGAGCGGGCGCGGGAGTCCGAGCAGATGCGGAGCGAAGCCGAGGCGCGCGCGGCCGAGGAGCGGATGGGCCGCGAAGAGGATCGACGTGCCGAGGACCAGCGCCGGACCGAGGAGGCGCGGCGGGCTGAAGAGGCCCGGCGGGCGCAGGACGAGCAGGCCCGCGCCGCGGAGATCGCCCGCCTGCGGGAGGAGCAGGAGCGGACCCGGGAAGAGCTGCGGGCCACCCTGTCCCGCCTCGCCGAGGTGCGCCAGGAAGCCCGGGGGCTCGTCCTGACCCTGCCTGGCAGCGTGTACTTCGAGGTGAACAAATCGATCGTACAGCCGGCCATGCGCTCCAGGCTGGCCGAAATCGCCCGCGCGCTCTCCGCCGCGGGGGATGATTCCCATCTCCTGATCGAAGGTCACACCGACGCCGACGGCTCCAGCGAGTACAACCTGGAGCTCTCCCGGTTGCGCGCCGAGGCCGTGCGCTCGGTGCTCGTGGCCGGCGGCGTCCCGCCCGACCGCATCGAGACCCAGGGCTACGGCGAGACCCGGCCGATCGCCTCGAACCGCACCGCCACGGGCAAGGCCCAGAACCGCCGCGTCGAGATCGTAGTGCAGGGCTCGGCTGTCGCGCCGGCCCGCTGAGAGCCGAGCCGGCACGGACGGCTCCACAGGTGCGGGGTGTTTGTCGAAGAGGACGGGGCGGATCCGGACTGGCCGGACCCGCCCTCGGAGCAGGTTACATACCGCAGTCGATCTGCGTCGGATCGGGGCAGGATTCCGTGTCAGTGACTTGGATCAGGACGCTGTCGGAGTCAGTAAGCCCGTCGCTGTCCGTCACCGTCAGGGTCATCGAGTAGAAGCCGCCCCAGTCGTACCAGTGAGTACCGCTCACGCCGGTATCGTTCGTGCCATCGTCGAAGTCCCACGAATAGCTCACGATGGAACCGTTCGGATCGGAGCTGCACGAGGCGTTGTAGGTCACCTCGAGCGACGCCGAGCCGGACGTGGGCGAGGCGGTGAAGCAGGCGGTCGGCGGGATGGCCGTCGGGACGGTGAACGCTGACATGTAGGTCGTGCCGTTGTTGACGCGGTCCCCTTCGGAGACGGTTTCGCTCGGATCGACGATCCAGCCGAAGTAGTAGGTGCCCGGAGTCACCGAGGTCGGGATGGTCACGGTGACGTTGGCGGTCGTGGTCGCTCCCACCCCGAGCGAGAAGGTAGCCGAGCCGAGGTAGGTCTCGTTGGCCGTCACTGTCCGGTCAGGCGTGAGATAGAAACCCACGGTGACCGAGGAGAACGAGGTGGTGCCCCGGTTCTCGATGGTGAACGGGAACGTGTAGGAGCGGTTGCGATAGACGGTGGAGGAGGGAGACGCGAGCGGGCTGGAGTCCCCGCTGCCGTCGGACTTGTAGGGAACGGCCGCCAGATCGTTGATGGTGCCGGAGCTGCCGTAGCCGGCCCGGATGCCCTTGACGTCGTCGGCGTGCGGCTGGAGCTGGTTCGCGCCGATCGACCCACCGAACGGGTATTCGCTGTTCATGGTCGCCAGCAAGTCGTTTTCGTGATCCAGACCCATCGCGTGCCCGAGCTCGTGCATCGCAACGATGGCAAAGTTGTAAGAGCCCTCGACGTCGCTCGGCGACGGCTCGAGGACGGTATTCCACGCAGAAGACATACTCCCTGTGAAGTTGAAGAAGATGTCGGCTTCGAGGATCGACCCGTACTCCACGAAAAGAGTGCACGCGTCGTAGCGCACGATGGTGGTGGCCAGAAAGTCCGGATCGTACCCCCATCCGGTGGAGAGGTTGCGGATGGCGATCGAGTTCAACCCGTCGTTGACCGCGCCGATCGAGCTGTTGTTGTAGAAGAAGCTGATCGGAAAGCCGTACGCAGGGGAGTAATTCCAGGCCTGGCGCGCCTCCTCCAGCGGCGCCTTGAATTGCGAATACCCCCATCCATTTCCAAATTGGATGGCCGAGGGATACATGGTGATGGAGGCTGCATCCCACCGCTTGCTGTAGCCGAGGCACTGCGGGTACTCGTAAGCCTGAGCCGGAACGGCAGCGGCAGCCGCCGCGAGAACGAGGAGAATCGGGAGGGCCTTCAGCCGCTGGCTCATCGGGCACCTCCGGCATTGATCGGCGCGGTGTGCGGCACGTCTCCGGGCTCAGCCGAGCGGACCCGGCTCGCAGCCACGGCTCCACCCTTGGCCTTGCGGCTGCCCAGCCAACGACGGATCTCCGCCATGGACCGTTCCGCCGCGAGCTCTTCGGCGGTCGCGACCGCTTCGTCACCGGCAAACGTGATCTTGACGTTCTCCTGGCGTAGGAGCTTCACCTGCCGGGCAGCCGGCTCGCCGGTGAGCTTCTGGGCCTGGCGCACGAGACGGTCTCCCTTCACGCCCGTCACCGGACGCTGATGCGAATCGACGAGAACTTCGCCGCCGCCCTGGGGATTGCGGACGAAGTCGAACTTTCCCTGGTCCCATCCGACGAGCGGGCAGAAGGCGCTCGCCCTGCCGGACACGAAAAGAAGGTGGCGGCCGCCGATCGCGAACCTCGGCATGCCCACGACCTCGATGATCTCGTTGCCGATCTGCCCGCCGTCGAAACGCAGCGTCAGCTGCTCATCCGCCTGGCCCTTGAGGGTCTCTTCGACATCGAACGTCACGAAGGTATAGGGATACAAACCGTCGCCGGTCACCACCACCTGCTGGTCCACGACCGTGCCGACGAAGACCAGAGCCGCGTTGTCGGCCAGATCTCCCGCCTCGAATCGCGGCAGCACCGTCGCCCGGACCGGCGCGACCGCGGCTGCCACCGCCAACCCCAGAGCCAGAAGGGCCGGGGCAGGCCTCACGAACAAACTGCTTCTCATACTGCTACTCCTACTGCTCGCACAAGCTGGATGCCTGATGCGGGACGGGAAGAGTAGGGCAGATGAACCAGAAAGTAAAGAGATAGCTAGAGGAGAATTTTCTCGTGATCCCTCGTGTTGCTTCCTGTTTCGGTCGGCCTGACGGCCGGGCAGCGAGCCCGGCCGTCCGAGGAGACTTCTCTACTGGTAGGTGACGATGAGCTGCGGTCGGTTCGCCTGGGTCGCGGTCTCGCCAGGGAAGAAGCCGATGTAGTCGAAGCCCAGGTCGTCGTTGTCGTCGAGGGTGCAGTAGGGGCGGAGCTGCGTGGTGCCGGTCTTGTTGATCGCGGCCAGGCCGGCCGCGTTCAGGGTGCCCGACGAAGCCGCGCCGTCGCTGGCCGGGCTCGACAGGGTGACCACGGCAGTGGCCGTCGCCGCCGCTTCCCAATCCGAGAAGGCGAAGGCCGTGGAGCCGCCGAAGCCGCCGTTCCGGATGTCGGCCACGCAGGGGCCGTGGGTGCTGAAGGGACTGGTTCCGGA
>JBJMGZ010000188.1:0-3286 GCA_045807605.1 Thermoanaerobaculia bacterium
GCCGACGCTCGCGATCGAGTACGACTCCGCTGCGAGCCCGGCCCGGGCGATCGTCCATCACAAGGACGCGACCCGCCCGGACCCGATCGACACGGCGGTATTCATCGACGCGCTCGGCCGGACCCTCCAGACCCAGGAGGATGCCGAGCTCGACCTGGGGACCGGCACCTCGACCCGGACGGGTGTGCGGGTGAGCGGCCGGATCGCGTTCGACGCCAAGGGCCGGATCGCGGCCGAGGGCCAGCCGGTCTTCGCCTCCGGGCCGGCCGGCCAGTTCGTGGACGTGCCTCTCAACAACCCCACGGCGCTCTCCTACGACGCCCTCGACCGCGTGCGCGAGGTCCGCTTCCCGCACGGCGCGGTCACCAGGATGGCCTACGGCTTCGGCACGCTCGACGGCGAGGTGCGCCTCGCCACCGTGCGCACCGACGCCAACGGCCGCGCGACCCGCTTCTACAACGACGTGAAGGGGGACGTGCTCGGCGTCGAGCAGGCGAACACGATCGGCGGCGTCCGCAGGCAGCTCGTCACCCGCTACGGCTACGACGCCCTGTCGCAGCTCACCTCGGTCCTCGATGCCAGGGGCAACGCCACGCGGCTGGAGTACGACACGCTCGGCAGGAACGTCGTGCTCGACAGCCCCGACGCCGGCCGCACGGAGATGCGCTACGACACGGCGGGAAGCCTGGGTGCGAAGATCACGGCCAACCTCGCCGCCCTCGGGCAGCAGGTCCGCTACCTGCGCACGTTCCACCGCCTCGACCGCGTCGACTATCCCGCGATGCCGGACGTCGCCTACACCTATGGCAGTCCCGGAGCCACCTTCAACCGCGCCGGCCGCGTGGCCACGGTGACGGACGAGTCGGGCGTCGAGGAGCGCTCCTACGGCAAGCTCGGCGAGGTCGTGCGGACGGTGCGCACCCTGACCGCGCAGAACGGCAATTCACCCCGGGGTCCGTACGCGACCGCCTTCCGCTACGACAGCTTCGAGCGGCTCCTCTCGGTCGTCTACCCGGACGGCGAGGAGCTCGCCTATACCTATGACGCGGGCGGCAAGGTGCAGTCGATCCCCGGCTACCTGCGGCACCAGGGCTACGACGAATTCGGGGAGCGGGCGCGGACCCTTTACGCCAACGGCGTCGAGACCCGCGCCAGCTACGATCCGGCCTCGCGCTTCCTCGCCCGGCTCCAGACGCTCGAGAACGGCGGCCGCGAGCTCCAGGACCTGGCCTACCAGCGCGACGGCCTCGGCACCGTGCTGGCGATCCAGAACGACGTGGTCCTGCCCGCGCCGCCCCTCTACGGCGGACCGTCGGCGCAGACCTTCCGCTATGACGACCTCTACCAGCTCGTCGCGGCCGAGGGCAGCCTGCGCTCGCCGCCCAACAAGACCTCGACCTACAAGCTCGCGCTGGCCTACGACGAGATCGGCAACACCACGTCCAAGAGCCAGCTCCAGCAGGTGGCGAGCGGCGGCGGGAAGGCGAACACCGAGAAGAAGACCTCCTACGACTGGGCCTTCGCCTACGGCGGGCCGCATCCGGGCGCCGCGACCCGCATCGGCGACCGCACCTTCCGCTACGACCTGAACGGCAACCAGACCGGCTGGGACACCGACCAGAACGGCACCCGCCGCACCCTCACCTGGGACGAGGAGAACCGCCTCAAGTCGGCGGCGGACAACGGCCAGACCACCCGCTTCCTCTACGGCGCGGACGGCGTGCGCACCAGCAAGGCGGGCCCGCACGGCGAGACGCTCTACGTCAACGCCTGGTATTCGGTGAAGAACGGCACGATCGCCAGCAAGCACGTCTTCGCCGGCGGCGCCCGCATCGCCACGAAGCTCCGGGCCGCCGACGAGAGGCGCTACTTCTACCACTCCGACCCCCTGCGCTCGACGGGCTTCGTCACCGACGACCTGGGCAAGGCCTGGCAGCACCTGGAGTACTTCCCGTCGGGCGAGGTCTGGGCCGACGAGCGCTCCGAGACCCAGCGCACGCCCTACCTCTTCGGCGGCAAGGAGCTGGACGAGGAGACCGGCCTCTCCTACTTCGGGTTCCGCTACTACGACGCCCGCCAGGGGCAGTGGCTCAGCGCCGACCCGATCCTCGACGAGCTGCTCGACACGGGCAAGCTGTCGCGCCCCGACCTCACCGTCGGCGCCTTCCACCTGCCCGGGCTCGCCTACGGCTACGTCGGCAACAGCCCGACCAACTTCGTCGATCCCGAAGGGCTGGCCAAGTACAAGACCGGCGGGATCTACGTGCTCAAGGATGGGGCCGGGAAAGTGAGGAGGACCGGCCGCGGCGACCTCAAAGCGAGGCGGAGAGCGCATCTGAAGGACCATTCGGACCTGACCTTCGTGGTCAAGTTCAAGACGAACAACCAGAAAGTGCTGAGGGGACTGGAGCACCTGGTCTACAACAAGTACCCGGGCGCCCGCGCCAGCGGCAAGGGCGGAGGCAGGAACAAGGTGCGGGTGATCTCACCCAAGAACCCGAAGAAGCAGGAGTATCTGGACGCGGCCGATGACTGGCTGGACCAGAAAGGCTTCGACCTCGACCACGAGGAGTGATCAGGCGAGGGCGAGGAGCTTCCTCGCCAGCTCTTCCGGGCTGGAAGTCTTGAGGCCGGCTTCCAGCCCTTCGGGTCCCGGAGCGGGCGGGAAGCCCCACTCGACGCCGGAGAAGCTTCAGACTACACCTGGTCCTGGGAGCTTTCCGCCTCCGCCGGTGGCTGGACATCCTCAGGCGGCCTTCCCTTTTTCAGGAACCGCTTCACCTTCTGCTCGGTCGACACCTGCGGCGGACGGAAGGGCTGGAGCCCGAACTCGGCCAGCTTCTCCGCGTCCATCCCTAACAGACCGATCAGCAGGTGGCGCAGGCGGGAGTAGAGCTTTCTCGCGGACTCCAGGGATCCGTCGAGGTCGCGAGAAGCCTGCTGGGCCGCCGCCTTGTGCAAGTTCCTCCGCGCCTGCGCCTCCCTGGAGCTTGCCGCCTCCTTCTCGAGCTGCTGGCGGAGCTCCTCCACCACCGGCTCCTTCGCGTTGGAGCCTGCCGCCGCGAGCAACGCGTCACAGGCGTTCAGAAAATCGCCTTGCGTGATGTAAGGCATACGGGTCTCTTTCCTTTCTCTGGTCAGGAGAAGAGAGCATAGGTGATCCGAGGCGCGGCGCCAAGCCCGCCGACGACGGCCGGAGAGCCTCCTACTCCAGCCTGAGCAACTCCTACCGCGGTAGGAGCATGTCCTACTCGAGTCGGAGTGGCTCATACTTTAGTCGGAGTGA
>JBJMGZ010000189.1:0-6792 GCA_045807605.1 Thermoanaerobaculia bacterium
AGCTCCGCGAGCGGGCAATCCGGATCGGCGACGGCAGCCTCGAGAATCCGGAGGTAGAGGTCGCGCAGCCGCGCCACCCTCTCCGGAGCGAGCACGTCGCGGTTGTACTTGAAGCGCCCGGCAAGCCGGCCCGACTGGTAGAGGAAAAGGGTCAGGTGCTGGCGGATCTTGCCGGTGTCGAACGGCAGACGGGTAACCTTGATGTCCGACAGCTCCTGCGCGGCGGGCGGCAGCTTGGCGAGCTGGAACGCGGTGCGGAACGTCGCGAGCCCGCCCCGGTCTCCCTTTTCGAGGAAGCTCATGCCTTCCATCACCGGCTCGTAGAGGAGGTCGGGATGCTCGTGCGCCGCGAGCGTCACGTCGCGCACCCGCTCCAGGAGATCGCGGAAGGTGCGGGCGCCGGAGAGCCGCGTACGCAAGGGCAGCCCGGCGAAGAAGTTGCCGATCAGGTTTTCGGTCTCGACCTGATTGCGGTTGGCGAACAGGCAGGTGACGACGACGTCGTCCCGCCCCGTCTCGAGATGGAGCAGCGCCTTGAAGGCCGCGAGCAGCGTCATGAAGAGGGTCACGCGGTGCTCCGCAGCGAACGCGTCGAGCTTCCTTTCGAGCTCCTCCGGCACCGTGAGCGCCTCGAGGCCGGCCTCGAACGTCGGACGGACGGGCCGCGGACGACCGCCGCGAAGATCGAGGGGGACGGCCCCCCGGAGATGATCCCGCCAGAAGGCCACCTCTTTCGCCAACGCCTCTCCTGCGAGGGTCTGCCGCTGCCAGCGCGCGAAGTCCTGGTATTGAGCGGCGAGCGGGCGCAGGGGAGAAGGCCGTCCATCGCGGAAGGCGTTGTAGAGGGCGGCGAGCTCGCCCACCAGCACGGAGTGCGACCAGCCGTCGAAGACGATGTGATGGATGGTGAAGAGCAGCAGGTTCTCCAGCGCGGAGCACCGGAACAGGGTCAGCCGGAACAGCGGTCCGCGCTCGAGATCGAAGTGCGACCGCCCGTCCCGGGTGCACCAGTGCCGGACCTCCGCCATCCGGCGGGAGGGAGCGACCCGCTCCAGGTCGACGACGGGGATCTCCACGGGCATCGTGGGCCGGACCAGCTGAACCGGCCCGTCCACCCCTTCCTGGAAGCTCGTCCGGAGCACCTCGTGGCGCTCGACGATCTCCAGGAGCGCCCGCCGCAGGCAGACGACGTCGAGCGGGCCCTCGAAGAGCACGAGAGCCGGGATCGTCGCGGCCACGCTGCGGGCTTCGAACCGGCGTTCCGCCCAGAAGCGCTCCTGCGCGAAGGACAGAGGAGGAGGCGAGCTCCGGTCCTGCCGGAAGGAGGCGATGGAGGGGACCTCCGGGGCACCCTCCGGCCTGCGCCGGCGCTCGATCTCGGCCGCCAGGGCGGCCACGGTCGGCGCCTCGAAGAGGACCCGCAGCGGCAGCTCGACTGCGAACACCTCGCGCAGCCGCGACACCACCTGGGCCCCGGTCAGCGAGTGCCCGCCGAGCTGGAAGAAGTTGTCGTCCGGTCCGACCTCGCGCCGGCCGAGGGCCTCCGACCAGAGCCCGGCGATGATCTCCTCGGCCGGGGTGAGGAGCGTCCGCCCGCCGGAGGCCGGGACTTCGACCTCGTGGCGCGCGAGCGCCCGGCGGTCGAGCTTGCCGTTCGGCGTGAGCGGCAGCGCGTCCAGGAGCACGAACGCCGATGGCACCATCGCTTCGGGCAGCTCCCGGCGCAGGTGCCGGCGCAGATCTTCGGGGTCGGGGGCCGCGCCCGGCCAGGGCACGACATAGGCGACCAGAAGCTGCTCGCGGACCAGGACGGCACTCTCCCACACCCCGGCGTGGCGCCCCAGGGCCATCCGGATCTCGGCCGGCTCCACACGCACCCCGCGGACCTTCACCTGCTCGTCGAGCCGGCCGAGGATCTCCAGGGTGCCGTCGAGCCGGTAACGGCCGCCGTCGCCCGTAAAGTAGAGGAGGTCGCCGGCATCGGCACGGAAGGGATTGGGCCGGAACCGGAGACAGGTCTCCTCCGGATTGTTGAGATAGCCGAGGCTGCGGAAGGGGGTCCGCAGCACGATCTCGCCGGCCTCGCCGATCCCGCACCGCCGGCCGCCGCCGGCGAGGACCAGGGCCTGGGTCTGGGGCAGCGGCGAGCCGACCGGCTGGACGCTCGCCACCGGCCGCTCCGGGACTTCGTAGAAGCACTTGGCGAGCGTCGTTTCCGTGGGGCCGTAGAGGTTGACGATGGCGCTCCGCGGGAACGCGGCGCGCCAGCGCTCGACGACCTGGTCCAGGAGCGGCTCGCCGGCGAAGAAGGTGAAGCGCAGCGCGTCCGCGCCGAACCCCGCCGGCGCGGCGGCGAGCCACGCGCTGGCGAGCGAGGGGACCGTGTGCACCACGGTGATCTCCCGCTCCGCGAGCCACGGCAGGATCCGCTCCGGGCTGAAGTCGTCCTCGTCCGGAAGGCAGAGCATGGCGCCGCTCGTGAGCGGCAGGAGGATGTCCCGCAAGACCACGTCGAACGCGAGGCCCGTCAGCTGGGCGGCCCGGTCGCCCGGTCCGATCCCGAAGGTCGCGCGCTGCCAGACGAGGAAGTGGCTGAGCCCCTTCTGGCGGCCGAGGACGGCCTTCGGCTTGCCGGTCGTCCCCGAGGTGAAGAAGACGTACGCCGGGTCGTCGGGCGCGGGCAGTGGGACCTCCGCAGCCGGTTCCCCGGCTGCGGCCGGAATGACTACGGCCGGCGCTTCGGGCGGCACGATCGGAACCGATTCCAGCAACCATGCGTCCCCGGGCTGCTCCTCTCCGAGGTAGACCAGGCAGACGGGCTTCGCCTCGTCGACCATCACGCGCAGCCGCGCCTCCGGGATCCTGCGGTCCAGGATCAGGAGGGCACCGCCCGACAGGAAGACTCCCAGGAGGCTCGCGATCAGCTCGGGGCTTCGGGGTCCGCTCACCGCGACGACCTGCCCAGGCCCGCCGCCGGCGGCCAGGATGGCATGGGCGGTCTCCCGCGCCCGGGTCCCCAGCTCGGACCAGGTCCAGGCCCCGCCGTTCCAGGTCAGGGCCTCCGCCCCCGGCAGCTCCCGCTCGCGGTCGAGGAACAGGCTCGCGACCGGAGGGAAGGACGGCTCCGCGAGCGCCGCGCCGGGATCCGGCAGCAGCGCCCGCGCCGCGGCGGTCACCAACGGGAACGCTTCCACCGGCTCCTCCGGCCGCTCGACGGCCTGCGCGAGCAACAGCTCAAGCTGCGCGAGCAGCTCCACGATCCGCGCCTGGTCGAACAGGTCGGCGTTGTAGACCAGATCGATCCGCACGCCCGCATCGGCCTCGGAGAGATAGAAGGTCAGGTCGAGCTTCGACGGGACTTCCGCCGGTGTCAGGACCTGCAGCTCCAGCCCCGGGAGCGAGAACTCGCGCCAGGGCAGGCTCAGCATGTTGAACAGGACCTGGAAGAGCCCGTTCCGGGACAGGTCGCGATCGAGGCGCAGGCGGGAGAGGACCGCCTCGAATGGCACGTCCTGGTTCGCGTAGGCCTCGAGCGTGACCCTGCGGACCCGGGACACCAGCTCGCGGAAGCTCGGCCGGCCGGAGAGGTCGGTACGCAGCACGAGCGTGTTGAGGAAGCAGCCGATCAGAGCTTCCGTCTCGACCCGGGGGCGGCCGGCGATCGGGGCGCCCACCGGCACATCGTGCTCGCCGCTGTGCCGGGAGAGCAGCGCCTGCGTGGCCGCGAGGAGCGTCATGAACGGCGTCGCGTCCTCCTTGCGGCCAAAGGTCTTGAGCCGCGCGGTCAGGTCCGGGGACAGCACGAGCTGCAGCCGCCCGCCGCGGAAGGTCTGGACCGCCGGGCGCGGCCGATCGGCCGGCAGCTCCGCGGCAGCGATCTCGCCGCCCAGGCGGTCCTCCCAGTAGGCAAGCTGCGCCGCCTGCCTGCCGGCGAGTTCCCGGCGCTGCCAGCAGGCGAAGTCGGCGTACTGGAATGGCAGCTCCGGCAAGGGGGACGGCCGCATCTCGCGGCAGGCGCTGTAGAGAGCCCCCAGCTCGCGCATCAGGACTCCGAGAGACCAGCCGTCCGCGATCGTGTGGTGGAGGTTCAGCAGGAAGCGGTGGCGCTCCTCGCCGAGACGCACGAGGAGCGCCGAGACCAGCGGACCGCGCTCCAGGTCGAATCCGCGGGCCGCGTGCTCGCGCTCCAGCCGCTCCGACTCGGAGCCGGGATCGGCCAGGGCCGAGAGATCGGCGAGCGGTAGCGGGAGGCCGCTGTCCTCCGGCGCGATCCGCTGCCGGGGAGCGCCGTCGACCGCCGGGAAGGTGGTGCGCAGCGACTCGTGACGGCGGACGATCTCGCGCAGCGCTGCCGCGAAAGCGCCGGGCTCCAGGCGGCCGGAGAGCTCCACCGCCACCGGCATGTTGTAGGTGCCCGAGCCGGGCTCGAGCTGCTGCAGGAACCAGAGTCGCTCCTGGGCGAACGACAGCGGCAGGGGCTCCGGCCGCTCGCCGAGGGCCGGCGGCGCAAACGGCAGACCGCCCCCCACGCACGCTGCCGTGATCTCTTCGGCCAGGGCCGCGACGGTCGGAGCCGCGAAGAAGGTGGACAGCGGCAGCTCGATGCCGAACACCCGGCCCACTCGCGACGTCACCTGCGCGGCGAGCAGAGAGTGGCCGCCCAGCGCGAAGAAGCTCGCCTCGGCGTCCGCGCGCTCGATCCCGAGCACCTCGGCGAAGATGCCGGCGACCAGCTCTTCGACCGGCGTCCGCGGCGCCGCCGGCTCGCCGGCGGTGTCGGGGGTGATCTCCGGCGCGCAGGCGAGCAGCGCCCGGCGATCGATCTTGCCGCTCGGCGTCAGCGGCAGCGACGGCAGCGACGTGACGAAGGACGGCACCATGTAGCCCGGCAGCTTGCCCTCCAGGAAGCGCCGCAGCTCTGCGGTGACCGGAGCGCTGCCCGCCACGTACGCGGCGAGCCGGCGATCCTCGGGACCCCCCGGGCCTTCCAGCACGACCACGGCGGCCTCGCGCACCGCCGGATGCTCCAGCAGCACCGCCTCGATCTCTCCGGGCTCGACCCGGAAGCCGCGGATCTTGACCTGGTGATCGATGCGCCCCAGGAACTCGACGGCGCCGTCCGGCCGATGGCGCACCAGGTCGCCCGTGCGGTAGAGCCGCCCGCCGGCCTCCCAGGGGTGGGGCACGAACCGCTCGGCCGTCAGCTCCGGCCGTCGCCAGTAGCCCCGGGCAAGGCCGTCGCCGCCGATGCACAGCTCCCCCACCGCGCCCCGCGGGACCGGCGCCAGCCGGCGGTCCAGCACGTGGAGCGACGTGTTGGCCAGGGGCAGACCGATGGGGATCGTCGCGGCTCCCGCCGGCACCTCGCGGATGGGATGCCAGGACGCATAGGTCGTGCTCTCGGTCGGTCCATAGGCGTTGAGGAGGCGCCGCGGCGGCCCGGCCGCGAGCACCCGGCGCACCGCGGCCGGATCGACCGCCTCGCCCCCGACCAGCAGCTCGCGCAGCCCCGCGAAGGCGCCGGGCACCTCGCGGGACATCCGGGTGAACAACGCCACGGTCAGGAACATGGAGGTGACCCGCTGCTCGCGCAACGCCGCCGCGAGCCTCTCGGGCGCGAGCACCACGTTGCGCGGGATCACCACCAGGGCGGCACCGTTGAGCAGGGCGCCCCAGATCTCCCAGGTGGCCGCGTCGAAGCTGATGTTGGCCACCTGCCCCATGCGGTCCCCCGGGCCGAGCCGCGCGTAGTTGGTCTCCCGCACGAGCCGGACGACGGCGCGGTGAGGCACGGCCACCCCTTTCGGCCGTCCGGTGGAGCCCGAGGTGTAGATCACGTAAGCCAGGCTCTCCGCCGGCACGCGAATTCCGAGAGGGCTGCCTTCCCCGGTCCCCCGATCGTCGATCTCGATGACCTGCGGCGCGAGCGCAGCGAGCCGCTCGCGCGTCCGCTCGTGGACCAGCACGAGCTGCGCGCCCGAGTCCGCCAGCAGGAACTCCAGCCGCTCGTCCGGATAGCCCGCGTCGAGCGGGACGTAGACGCCGCCGGCCTTGAGCACGGCGAGGATGCCCACGATCAGCTCCGGCGAGCGCTCCAGGGAGAGGCACACCGGCATCCCCGGCTCCACGCCCAGAGAGCGGAGACGGCGGGCCAACCGGTTCGACGCCTCGTCCAGCCGGCGGTAGGTCCAGATCTCGGAGCCTGCAACGATCGCCGGCTCGTCCGGCAGCGCGGCGGCGACCTGCGCGAAGAGCTCCTGCAGGCACGCCTCCCGCGGATAGGCGCTCGCCGTGTCGTTCCATTCGACGAGGGCCTGCTTGCGCTCGGCCGGGGCGAGCAGGGGCAGCTCCGACAGAGGCCGTTGCGGCTGCGCCGCGGCCGCCTCCAACAGGCGGGCGAAATGTCCGCCCAGTCGGTCGATCGTCGCGCCGTCGAACAGGCCGGTGTCGTACTCGATCGTGCAGGAAAGATCGCTCCCGCTCTCGGTGAAGACCAGGGTCAGATCGAACTTCGCCGTGCCGGTGCCGAGCGGCCGGACCCGGAGATCGAGCCCCGGCAGCGCCAGCGGCTCCGACGGGGCGTTCTGCAACGCGAGCATCGCCTGCACCAGCGGCCGCCGGCCCGTACCACGCTCCGGCGCCAGCTCCTCGACCAGGCGCTCGAAAGGGAGCTCCTGGTGGGCAAAGGCAGACAGCGTCGTCTCCCGCGTCCGCTCCAGGAGCTCGCCGAACGCCGGATCTGCGGAGAGGTCGAGGCGCAGCGGCAGGGTGTTGACGAAGAGGCCGATCAGG
>JBJMGZ010000190.1:0-5465 GCA_045807605.1 Thermoanaerobaculia bacterium
CCCCCCGGGGTGGGGGCAACCCCCTCCCCTACGAAAGGCTGGGAGCAGATGGGACGAGAGCGCCAGAGGTCGAATCGCATACCGTTCTCCATCACGCAGTATCAGGCGATGAGCGTCTCCGGCCGCCGCAGCCGGCGCCGGGCATAGAAGTAGAGGAGGAGCGTGGCGGCGCCGAGCACCGCCGTGCTGACGAGCCAGTCGATCAGCGGCTCCTCGCGCGGCAGGAAACCCTGGTGCACCCCGAAGTGCCGGTCCGGCACCGGGTTGTGGAAGGACCACCGCTGCAGCGCGATCGTGGTCGCGATCGAGGCGAGCCAGACGCCGCCCGCGGTCTTCAAGCGCACCGCCCAGAACAGGGACAGCGCGCCGAGGAAGACGCACACCACCGCCACCTGCATCAGCGAGGAGAGGATCGGGAACCACCGCCCCTCCTTGAGCCAGGTGAGGAGGATCAGCGTCCACCCCTGGATCGCCATCAGCAGGCTCACCGTGCCCGCCCGGCGCAGGAAATAGCGCTCCACGGCCGGCGCCGAGAGAGCGAGATCGAGGCAGCCGGCGCGGCGCTCCACCTCCACCAGCCCGGCCAGGGCCGGCAGCCCCAGCACCAGCAGCGGCACGAGCACCACCTGGCGGTACACGGCGGCGGGCTCATCCCCGGCGCCGAGCATCATGTCCACCAGGCTCCAGAGCACGAGCAGCACGTCGGCCGCCACGAACAGCTTCAGCCGCCTGCCGAGGAGGAGCTCGAGCGTGCGGCGCATCACTTCGTGCCCTCGAAGTAGACCCGGTCGCGGGAAGCCCCCTTGACCACCAGGCGGTGGCACTCCAGGTTGGGATCGAGGAACACCCCCTGCGGCCGGTGGCGGGTGGCGAGCGCGAACCCCGCCGACTCGCCCGTGCCGGCCCGCAGCTCCGCCGACTCCGGCGCCAGGTCCGTGGTGAGCACCACCTTGCAGATCGCCTCGCCCCTGCCCTGGTTGACCATGCGGCCCGTGACGAGCCAGCCGCTCTGGAGGCCCATACCCGCCTTGCGGAACTCGACCCCGTCGAGCCCCAGCTCCGGCAGGTCGCCGGCGAGGAAGAAGTCCCGGATCATGCGCTCGAGCGGCCGCGGGCTGTGGCGCTCCAGCAGGCCGAAGAGCTCCTGCGCCGTGGCCGGTCCGGCCGCGGGATCGTCCCCGCGGGCCAGGAGCTCCTCGACCGCGGCGCGCAGGGGCTCGGCGCCCATGCGGCTCTCCAGGGCCGAGATCAGCGCCGGGAAGCGGAAGGACCAGTAGGCGTACCAGGGGTCCTCGGCCAGGGCGGAGGCATGGATGCCGGCCTCGTCCTGGGGGTGCACGGGGCCGACCACGGCCCCGCGCGCCGGTCCCAGGCCGAGCCGCTGCAGGGCCAGGGTGTGGAAGAACCAGCGGAAGAACAGGTTCTGCCCGGGATCGACCCGGCGGCGGCCGGCCAGCCGCGAGGCGAGGATCTCGGCGGCCAGGTTCTCCGGCGGCAGGGCCTCCATGCGGACCAGGTCCATCTCCTGGAGGAAGACCAGGTTCCCGGCCACGGTCAGGAAGCTCTCGCCGGGCTCGCGGTACCAGCCGCGGAACGACCAGGCCCCGCCGCGCGCGTGGATGCCCTCGTGCGGCCAATCGAGCACCACCAGGTTGCCCAGCGATCCCATGCCGGGCCAGGCCTCCTCCAGCAGGCCGGTGCTGCCGGCGAGGAATCCGAGGTGCAGCTCCGCGGCCCGGCGATGGGCGGGAAAGACCGCGACCGCCATGCCCGGGCCGCCCCCGCGCAGAAGGCGCTGCCGGCCGCCGGCCACCATGAGGTCGGGCAGCGGCAGCCGGCAGCGGCTCTCCAGGCGGGTGCCGGTGTCTCTTCCTCCATCTGGCGCGGGCCGGGCGATCCCGCCGCAGCTGTCCGCCAGGAAGACCCCCGCCGGTCCGGAGAGCGCCATCTCGATCCGCGCCATGGGGAAGGCCGTCTCCGGCGCCGGTCCGACCTTGCCCTTCCACGCGCCATAGCGCGGCAGGGGGACGAGCGCGCCCCGGGAGAGGTCCACGCGGTAGCCCGACACGGCCGGCTCCTTGTAGGAGTACGCGAAGGGGATGCGGTCGCGGCTGTACGGCCCGTCCCGGTGCAGCACGAAGTTGCCGGCGAAGCTGCCCTCGTCCTGCCCGGGGAAGACCGCGCGCCCCGGCTCGCCCGCGAGGCGGAAGCGCAGCTCGCGGCGTCCGCCCGGCGGGATCGGCGGCGCGAGCTCCACCCCGAGCTGGTCCCACGCCCGGTCGACCAAGACCCGGCCGGCGTCGGCCGTCACCTCGATCCGGAGATCGGGATCGAGCTGGAACGCCAGGTGCCCGGCGGGCGTCCGGCCCTGGTTGAGCATCTCGCCGGCCACCCGGAGCTCGACCGCCCTTCCCGGCCCGACCCGGCCCTCGATCCGCCAGCGGCCGGGCACGACGTCGAGCGGGGTGCGCGCGATTCCCTCCGAGGTCTCGCTGTCGAAGCGGGCCTGGGCCACGGCCTGGTAGAAGAGCCCGCGGTGGACGAGCAGCCCCAGCAGGGCGGCGGCGATCAGCACGCCCGCGGCCAGGGCGAAGCGGTCGGCGGCTGCCGGCGCGGGATCGGGCTTGTAGCGCTCCCGCATCCTGCCCCAGGTGCGGAGCAAGCCGAGGAACGGATGGTCCGGCCGCACCGTCCGCGGCTTCACGTCGGGCCGGGTGCGGCGCAGGTAGACCGTGGCGATGCCGAGCGCCAGGGCGGCCAGGGCGGCGGGAAAGGCGCCCGCGGCGAGGATCTGCTCCCCGAGCACCCGCGCGTCGAATCCGGACTCGCTCACCGGCAGCGGGAACGTCCAGCCGTACGGATTGCTGCGCTTGACCAGGAACTGGGTGGACCGCGAGAGCGACCACATGGCCCTGTCGACGTCGATCCATTCGAGGGCGCCGCCGAAGCGCAGGCCAAAGCGGTGCACGAGCTGGTTGACCAGCAGGGGGAGCAGGGCGAGCGCGGTGGCCAGGAGCGGCAGCGCGCCGAGCGCGCCGCCGCCGATCGTGCCCATGCCGAGCCCCAGGGCCGACACGGCCAGCGCCAGGGGAACCACGTGGAGCAGCCAGGGACCGGCGAACGTCCAGGGCTCCGGGGCGGTCCCGTCCGCGAAGGCGAACCCGGCCGCCGCGGCCATGGGGAGGGCGGTCAGGGGAAGGATCAGGACCTGGAGCGCGAGCCAGCGCCGGAGCAGGTAGCCGGCGTTCGAGACCTCGCACAGCGTGATCGTGGTCCACGCCCCCTCCCCCTGCTCGCGGGTGATGCCGTCGAGCGAGAGGAGGAACGCGAACAGCGCGGTGACCAGAGGCAGCACGCACCCGACCTCGAAGGCGTAGGCGCCGGCCCCGACCTCGAAGGGCACGGTCGTCCGCCGGAAGTGGATCAGCGCCGCCGGCGCCGAGCCCGCCATCACGTAGAGCCCGGCGAACGTCCGGAAGCGGAGCGACCGCGCCTGCGTGAGCAGCTCGTGCGAGACGAACGCCGCGGTCAGCCTCACGCCGCGTCCTCCTCGGATCTCTCGACTCCCTGCTGGGCGAGGAACGCCGCATACGCCTCCTCCAGCCCGACCTCGCGCGGCTGCCCGACCGGCGTCTCGGAAAAGACGATCCGCTCCACGTCGCCCTGGCGGTCGGCCCGGCAGCTCACCTCCAGCGCGCCGGCCGGGAGGGGGACGCCGGCGCTCACCCGCCAGAGCCGGCCCGCGGCCCGCCGCAGCAGCTCGGTGGGCGGTCCGTCGTAGAGCAGCCGTCCGCGGCCGATCACGGCGAGGCGCGGGCAGGTGGCCTCCACGTCCTCGACGATGTGGGTGGAGAGCAGCACGGCCGTGCTCTCCGACACCTCGCTGACCAGTCCGCGGAAGCGGATGCGCTCCTCGGGATCGAGCCCGGCCGTGGGCTCGTCCACCACCAGCAACCGGGGCCCGTGGAGGATGGCCTGGGCGATCCCCAGCCGCCGCTGCATGCCGCCCGAGTAGGTGCCCGCCGGCCGCCGGGCCGCGTCCGAAAGCCCGACCCCCGCGAGCAGCTCCCGCACCCGGCCGATCCCGAGGCGGAGCCCGCGCAGCCGGGCGCAGTGGAGGAGGTACTCCTCGCCGGTCAGGTGGGGGAGCGGCCGGTAGTCCTGCGGCAGGTAGCCGATCCGCTTCCGGATCGCCCCGCGCAGCCGGGCCTGAGCCGCGTCGAGCCCGTCATACACCCGCCGCCCCGAGGTCGGCTCCAGCGCCAGCACCAGGATCGAGAGAAACGTGGTCTTCCCCGCCCCGTTCGGGCCGAGCAGGCCGAACATCCCCCGGTCGAGGGAGAGAGTCACCCCCGTCAGGGCCACGGTGCCATCGGCATAGGTCTTCGAGAGACCGTCGAGCTCGATCATGGTGTGTGTCTCAGTGTACTACACATGCCATACGGTATACGAGCGGGGAGGGGGAATCGCCTCACCTGTCCTGCCGTCCCTCTCCCGTTGCGCGCTTGTCTCGGGAGCGGGAGGGGGCGCCCTTTCCCGCGCAGCGGCGGAGGGTCGGGCAGGGGGCTTCAACCACGGACGCGGAGCCTTCCGACCCGCGGGTCTGGTGACGCGACCCGCCGGTTTGGTGTCCCAACCCGTGGGTTTCCCGGCGCGACCCGCGGGTTTACCCTTCCGACCCGGAGGTTTCGCGTCCGGACCCGCGGGTTTCCCGTCGCGTCTCGCGGGTTGTGCCGGTCCGCTCGCCGGTTGAACGTCCCGCGCCGCGGGTCGAGAGGCTCCGGCGGTTGGGAGGGGGGCGCTCCCCGATCCCACGACCATTCGGCCCTCACCCCCGGCCTCACCGGCCTTCTGCCGGGCTGTCGCAAACCCGGACCCCCGGGAGAGGGGAGCGCGCGTGATCCGCCAGTTGGACCCGATCGTGGCTTGTCAGGGAGATCCCGAGAGGGATAGCGTCGGGGCTCATGCGACCCAGCCCTCTTACCCGGGTCCGCTCGCGGGAGCTGAGGCAGGAGCAGACACCTGCGGAGCGGGCGATGTGGACACTCCTGCGCGATCATAGGCTCGGGAGCCTGAAGTTCCGCCGCCAATACCCCATCGGTATCTTCATCGTGGACTTCTGCTGCCGTGAGAGGAAGCTGGTGGTCGAGTTGGACGGGGAGGTCCACGACTCCGATCCGCAGCGGGCCTGGGATGAGAATCGCGACATCTATCTCCAGCAGCGAGGCTTCAAGGTCCTGCGCTTCCGCAACGAGTCCGTCTTCGAAGATCCCGACTCGATCCTCCAGAGGATCTTCGAAGCCGCCCGTTGACCCTTCCTGCGTCAAGCCACTTTCGGAGACGAAGGCGGATCTGGCGCGCTCCCCTCTCCCGGGGGTCCGGGCGTGCGGCCGGGAGAGGGGCCGGGGGTGAGGGCTTCCAGCCACTCCACCTCCCGCCGCCGCCGCCCGTACCCCGTCTCCTCC
>JBJMGZ010000191.1:0-6393 GCA_045807605.1 Thermoanaerobaculia bacterium
TTGAGAATGCCGGCGGGACGCCAGCGGTCCCAGGGAAAACGCGCCACACTCACGTTTATTGGCGATCCGGCAATTCAGGCGTGACAGAGCTCTAGTCCCACCTGCACCGCGCCGCGTCGCGCTCGGACGCCGACGCCAGGCGGCAGGGGGAGGGGCGGCCGCGGTCGTTGCTGGGGATGAGGCGGCAGTCGAGGACCAGCCGCATATCGGCGATATTGCCGGTCAGGTCGATCTCGGACTCCACCTCCTTGAAGCTCTCCTTCCAGACCTCGTAGCGGTACTTGCCCGGGAAGAGGTGCGAGACGATGTCCGACGTCGAGGTCTCGACCGGCGCCGAGGGCAGGCTCCGGGGGTAGATCTTGACGATGGCGCCGTCCTCGGGCGAGCTCAGGATGCAGAGGCTGCGCTGCGGCGAGTCGCCGCTGGCGGCGAGGAAGTCCTGAACCTGGCGCAGCAGCGGCTGGACCTTCCTGACTTCAGCCGTGGGCATCAGCTCGACGCGGGCCGCGGTCTCTTCCAGCAGGTCGGCCGCGGCGTCGCGGAAGGCGGTCAGCTCCGGGTAGGGGAGGCCCTTTGGAACCTCCGACCCGGTGGCGGCGAGGAGCGCCAGCACCTCCGGCTTGGAGTAGAGGTTGCGCTCCTCGGGCAGGGTCCGGACGCCGACGTCGAGCCCGGCCGCGATCCTCCTCACCTCGCGCTGGAACAGCTCGCCGAGCAGGGTCAGGTACTCCTCGCCCAGGAAGGGGGAGGCGTTGTCCTCGACCGCGGCCTCGATGCGGAAGGGGCCGCTTCCCGCCAGCCAGCGGACGTCCCGGCTCGCGGCATTGCGCAGCCCTCCCGAGGTGGCGATCGTCTGCACCGTGCCCCCCTCGAGCGTCGCCAGGTCCGGGGCCGTGTTGCGCAGCCGCAGCCGGACCGGCTCCTTGGTGCCGAGCACGATCCAGGTGATGGCAGCGGATTGCAGCGGGCGGAGGCTCAGGAACGGGGGAAAGCGCCGGATCTGCACCGCGTCGATGCGCCCCTCGTCCCGCGCGGGATCAAAGCCGGCGGCGATCGAGCCGGACAGGCGGTGCGGACCCAGGCCGACCCGGGCGCAGACCGAGCGCTGCGACACGGCCACGAACGGACCGGCCGGCCGGCCGTCGATCAGGACCCCCTGGCGGGCCGCCTCGCCCGGGAACCAGCCGCAGGCGCAGGCCACGCCGTCCTGCACCCAGCGCGAGCCGCAGCGGGAGAGACGGGGAGCGGACGGCGAGACGGAGGCCGGCACGATCCGGGACTGCTCCAGCCCCGAGGCCTCCACCAGCCGCTTGCCGCGGGGATCGACGTAGACCACCGGCAGCGGCCCCATGGAGTCGAGGTCCGCGGGGAGCTGGACCCGGAGCCGGGGCTCCGAGCCGGCCACGGGAAGGGCCTCGACTCCGGCCACCAGCCAGTGCCCGCCGGGCGGCGTCTTCGCCGGGTTCAGGGGGGTGAGCTCGATGATCTCGCCCGGGGAGACCAGGGGCGGCAGGCGGACGAGGCCGTCCAGGCGCTCGACGATTCTTCCAGAGCGGGCTTCGGCGGCATCGATGCCCGGCCTGACCGGTCGCGTGGGGACGTCGGGAAGGAGGCCGAGGCCGGCCAGGGTGAGGAGGGCGAGGAGGGTCTTTCCCATCCTCGGGGAAGTTTAGCAGGTCCAAGCCGCTCAGCGCGCCGCGCGCTCCGAGCTGCGCCCTCCCAGGACCGGGAAGGGGTTGATCGGGGCGCCCTCCCACCAGCGCTTCTCCGGCGTCAGGCGGAAGATGGCGAAGTGCAGGTGCGGCCCTTCCGGATTGGCGTTGCCCGAGCTGCCCACGTAGCCCACCACCTGGCCGCGGCGCAGGATCATGCCCTCCTTGAGCCCGTCGGCGTAGCGCTCCAGGTGGGCGTAGTAGTAGGCGTAGGTCTCCGTGGGATCGAACTGGTAGATCGTGAGGCCGCCCTGCTTGCTGGTGAACAGCTTGGCGATCCTGCCGTCCTCGACCGCGAGCACCGGCGTGTTGCGCGGGGCCATGATGTCGATCGCCTCGTGCACCCGCCCGCCGCTGCGGGAGTCGTCGAAGGTGTTCTGGAGCTGCTCGGGGCGGATCCCCTGGACCGGGAGCACCAGGTTGCGCTGCCGCAGGTCGGCGGGCGCCGGGAGCGCAGGGGGCTTCGACTCGGCGTTCGGCGCCTCCAGGGGGCTGGGCTGCACCCAGGGACGGGCCGCGCCGGTGGGGCTCTGGGGCGCCGGCGTCGGAGAGGGATTCCGTAGAACTTCCGGCGCGGGCTCCGCGGGCGCCGGCCGGGCGACGACCTGATCCCGCTGGTTCGGTAAATCGGCGGCCGGCAGGCCGTCCTCGGTGCGGAAGCCGGTGTAGGCCCAGACGATGAAGAGCACCGTGAGCGCGCCCAGCACGAAGCCGCCGAGCCCCGCGGTCATCACCGCCGCGTTGGGTTGTTTCTTCTTCGCGCTCATGGACGGAAGAGGACGGGCGTGCCCGGCTTGACCAGGCTCGCCACGGTGAGCGCGTCCCAGTTGGTCAACCGGACGCAGCCGTGCGACTCCGTGCGGCCGATCGTCCGGGGCTCGGGCGTGCCGTGGAGCCCGTAGTGCTCCTTGCTGATGTCGATCCAGACGACTCCGACCGGGTTGTTCGGGCCGGCGGGGATCTTCGCCTTGGAGTGCTCGGGGTCGGCGTCCCAGAACAGGTCCGGGTTGTAGTTGAAGGTGGGGTTCTTCGCCACGCCCTGCACCTTCCAGTCGCCGATCGGCAGCGGATCGTGCTCGCTGCCCGAGGTGACGGGAGCGAAGAACAGGACGTCGCCGCCGCGCTCCACGGTGAGCGAGCGGTTCTCCTTGGAGACCACCACCCGGACGTCGCCCGCCTCGACGGCCGGCGCCTGGGCGCGCGCGTTCGGCACGCGGATCTTCTCCCCCGCGGCGAAGCGGGCCTGGGGGTTCAGCTTCCTGAGGAAGTCCGGGGTGGTGTGGAACTTCTCGCTCAGCAGCTCCAGGACCGAGGTGTAGCCCAGCGCCGGAAGCTTCGACTTCTCGACCATGTCCTCGGGGATCTGCGGGGTGAACGGCCCGTCCGCGTCATCCGGGGTGATCGCATACTCCGCCAGGGCCGGGCCATTGCCGCCGTTGCCCGCGGCGAGCAGGTTCTGCCAGGTCTCCGGATCGAGCTTGCCGGTCACCGGCAGGTCGTGGGCCTCCTGGAAGGCGGCGAGGGCCCGGCGGGTGTTCGAGCCGGCGTTGCCGTCGATCACGCCCGGCGAGAAGCCGGCCCGGTCGAGGAGCACCTGGACGTCCAGGTCCGTGGCCTTCTCCATCGGCACGGCCGGCGCCTGGGCCGGTGCCTGGGCCGGTGCCGGCTGCTGTTGAGCCGGCGGCTGCTGGGGTTTCTGCTCTTTCTCCAGCGGGGGGCGGGCCGCTGCCGCCTCCGCGAAGCAGAACGGGAGCAGAAAGAGGACAAGAAGCGTCTTCGGGCTGCGCAACATTTCTCGGGTCTCCAGTCGTGTCAAGGCGGCTCGGGCCGCCGTCATCGGGAAGATGCAACGGCCGGGCCACGCCCGTGAAAGAATAGGGCTGCGCCATGAATCAGAAGACCCTCAGCCGCTACTTCTTCATCGCCATCCTGATCGGCGCCACCGCGACCTTCCTCTACATGATCCGGATGTTCGTCGTGCCGATCCTGCTGGGGGCCGTCTTCACGACGCTGTTCTACCCGATGTTCGAGTGGTTCGTGCGCGCCTTCCGGGGGCGCCGGACCATCGCCGCCTTCGTCTGCTGCGTGCTCCTGCTGCTGGCCATCATCCTGCCGATCCTGGGGGTGGCCAACCTGGTCACCCTGGAGGCCATCGACGTCTATCACACGGCCGAGGCCAAGATGGCCGAGATCATGGCCCGGGGAGGAGAGGGGCCGTTCGGCCAGCTCCGGCACTCCCCCTGGTTCCGCCAGTGGGGGCTGGACAAGGTGAACTGGAAGGGGAGCCTGCAGGACGCGGCCAGCACCGCCGGCTCGTTCCTGGCGGTGGTCATCAACAAGACCTCGCGCGGCACGCTCCAGGGGGTGATCCTCCTGTTCACGACGCTGTTCACGATGTTCTACTTCTTCCGCGACGGCCAGCGCCTGCTGCGCAAGGTGCGCTACCTGATCCCGCTGGAGCGGGAGTACAAGAACGCCATCGCGGCGCGCTTCTCCTCGGTCGCCCGGGCCACGGTCAAGGGGACGCTCCTGATCGCCCTGGTGCAGGGGACGCTGGCCGGGCTGACGCTCTGGATCTTCGGCTTCAGCTCGCCGTTCCTCTGGGGGGTGGTGGCCACGTTCTTCGCCATCATCCCGCTGGTCGGGGCCTGGCTGGTGCTCTACCCCGCGGCGTTCGTCCAGATGGCGACCGGCCACATGGGGCAGGGGATCGGCATCCTGCTGGTCACGGTGATCGTGATCGTCAACGTGGACAACCTGATGCGCCCGCGCCTGGTCGGCCAGGAGACCGGGATGCACGACCTGATGGTCTTCTTCTCGACCCTGGGCGGCATCGCGATGTTCGGCGCCATGGGCTTCATTATCGGGCCCATGATCGCCGCGCTGTTCCTCACCCTGCTGGACATCTACAGCGAGGAGTTCAAGGAGGACCTGGACGGCACCAGGACCCTGGTGACCCAGGTGGCCCTCCCCGTTCCCGCGCCCACAGCAACAACCAACCGACCGGAGATACCGAATGGCGATCAAAGAGTCGATCCTGCCCGAGTTTGACCACGAGATGGCGACCACCCGCAAGCTCCTGGAGCGCGTGCCGGAGCAGGACGCCGCCTGGCAGCCGCACACGAAGTCCATGACCCTGGGCCGGCTCGCCATCCACCTCGCGACGCTGCCCGCGTGGGGGACCATGACCATGGCCGAGACCGAATTCGACATGAACCCGCCCGGCGGCCAGCCTTTCCAGAGCCCGCCCTTCGAGACGACCGCGGGCGCGCTGGCCGCCTTCGACGAGAACGTCGCCAGGACCCGGGCGGCCATCGCCGCCGCCTCCGACCAGGACTTCATGGTCCCCTGGGCGCTCAAGAACGGCGGCCAGACGATCTTCAGCATGCCGCGCGTGGCCGTGCTGCGCTCGTTCGTGGTCAACCACGTCATCCATCATCGCGGCCAGCTCTCGGTCTACCTGCGCCTGCGCGACGTGCCGATCCCGTCCATCTACGGCCCCACCGCGGATGAGCCGATGTGACGCCCGGCCCGCCGGGGTGTATCCTGGAGATCCGGCCTTTGTGGTCTTTTTCTGATTTCGAGGGAAGGTCAAGTGGGGGCTCCAACCGCTCGTCGGGAAAGGGAATCAACATGAGGGATGTCATGCGATCGGGGCGGCTGCGGGGCTGGCTGTCCGTGCTATCGGCGCTGGCCGTCGCAGCGGCGCTCGCGCCGCCGGCCGCGGCCCAGTTCAGCGAGACGACCGACGTCGTCGTGGTCGAGGTGCCGGTGCAGGTGATCGGCAAGGACGGCGAGCCGGTGCGCGGCCTCACCGCCGCCGACTTCGAGGTCTCCGAGGGCCGCAGGAAGCTGCCCATCACCGGCTTCGAGGTCCTCGACCTGGACGTCGAGGACCGCACCGCCGGCGAGATGCCGACCGCGGCCCGCCGCCACTTCCTGATGCTCTTCGACCTGTCGTTCTCGGAGCCCAAGTCGATCATCAAGGCCCGCCAGGCGGCCGCCGACGTGGTGGACGCGCTCCATCCCACCGACCTGGTCGCCGTGGCCACCTACAGCACGACCAACGGCCCGCAGCTCGTCCTCGGCTTCACGCCGGACCGCCGGCAGGCCAAGCTGGCGCTGGAGACCCTCGGCCTGCCCAAGCTCATGGACCGCGCTCCGGACCCCTTGCGCCTGGTCATGACGCAGGAGATCCATCAGATGGAGTCCCAGCTCACGCGGCCGGACGAGGGCGCCGGCAAGAAATCCGGGAGCCGCGAGGCGGAGGTCCTCGAGGAGCTCGAGACCATCACCCGCGCCGGGGACAGCGCCAACCAGGTGGTGATGCAGAACAAGGTCAAGGCGCTCACCCGCTCCTTCTCGGACCTCGCCCGCCTCATGAACGGCGTGGAGGGACGCAAGTACGTCGTCTACCTCTCCGAGGGGTACGACAGCTCGGTCATCTCCGGCACGACGAGCGACGAGGACCAGGCGAAGATGAGCGAGTCGGCCATGTCGGGAGAGATCTGGGACGTGGACTCCGGCAAGCGCTTCGGCGACACCTCGACCGGCAACGACGTGGAGCAGATGCTGGAAGCGTTCCGCCGCTCCGACTGCTCCATCCAGGCCGTGGACATCGGCGGCCTGCGCGATGCGGGCGAGCGCAGCAACCCGCGCGGCAAGGACGCCCTGATCCAGA
>JBJMGZ010000192.1:0-4137 GCA_045807605.1 Thermoanaerobaculia bacterium
CAGCTCGTCACCCACCAGACCGGACCCGAAGGGCAGCTCGTCCGCAAGGTCCTCATCGAGGAGACCGCCGACATCGCCCGCGAGCTGTACCTGTCGATCACCCTGGACCGCGCCCGGGGCCGGCACGTGGTGATGGCGTCCGCCGCCGGCGGCATGGACATCGAGGAGGTCGCCGCCCACGACCCGAAGGCCATCTACCGCGCCTGGATCGACCACAACCTCGGCATCCAGCCGTTCCAGGCCCGCGCCGTGGCCCGCCACCTGGGGCTCAAGGGCCAGACGGCCTCGAAAGCGGTGAAGCTCATCGCGAGCCTGGAACGGGACGATTCCCATGTTGTGGTCGATCCAGGCGCGGTAGATGGCCTTGGGGTCCTTGGCCGCGACCTCCTCGATGTCCATACCGCCAGCCGCGGAGGCCATGACCACGTGCTTGCCCCGGGCGCGGTCGAGGGTGATCGACAGGTAGAGCTCCCGGGCGATGTCGGCGGTCTCTTCGATGAGGACCTTGCGGACGAGCTGCCCTTCGGGTCCGGTCTGGTGGGTGACGAGCTGCATGCCGAGGATCTTCGCAGCGTGCTCGCGGGCCTCCTCGGGGGACTTGGCGAGCTTGACGCCGCCGCCCTTGCCGCGTCCGCCGGCGTGGATCTGGGCCTTGACGACGCAGCGTCCGCCCAGCTCCTCGCAGATGCGCGCGGCCTCCTCCGGGTCCTCGGTCACCCTGCCGCGCGGGGTGGCGACCCCATAACGGCGCAGGATCTCCTTGGCCTGATACTCATGGATCTTCAAGACGATCTCCTCCGGAAAAAGTTCCTGGGCAAACGGATTCGAACGGAGCCCGGGACGGCCCGGGCCGCCGAAGCATATCAGAGGGGACGGAGGCTGGATTCCTGCCGGACATTGATAGCCTTCCGTCCGATGACGGCAATCGCCTCTTTCGTCGCCTGGTCCGTGCCGTCCCACATCCGGAAGCGGGGGCTCGACTACTTCCGGCGCAGATCGGTGACGGTCCTCTCCTCCGGACCAGACGAGGCCGAGGCGACCGTCTCCGGCTCCGAGCCCTACCATGTCCGTCTGGTCCGCGAGGCGAAGAAGCTCCGGGGCTCCTGCTCGTGCCCCTACTTCTCCGACCGCAGGGAGATCTGCAAGCACGTGTGGGCGGCGCTCCTCGCGGTCGACGAGCTCGGCGCCCTGAGAGGAGCCGAGGACGATCTGCCGCTCCAGCTCGTCGCCGAGGGAGCCATGGCGAAGAGCGCGGCTGCCTCCACGTCCCGAAGCCCGACCTGGCGCGACATCCTGAACCGTCTGCCTCCTCCGCAAGCGGCCCCCGATTCGGACCTCGCCGACGAGATCCTGTACGTGATCGACGCTCAGGCCTCGTGGGCGAGCCAGCGGCTCGTCGTGGACATCATGACCGCGCGGAGAAAGCCCGACGGCAGCCTGGGAGCGCTCCAGCCCCTGCGGATGCAGAAGACGGAGATCTCCAACCTGGCGGAGCCCGCGGACCGGGAGATCCTCGCCCTCGTCGCGGGGCCCGTCCCGCCCGGAGGATGGGGGGCCTACGCCTACCGGGGAGCCGAGGTCCCCAGCCACATCGAGCTCTCCGGGCCGGCGGCGTCCTTGCTCCTCCCTTCCCTCTGCCGGACGGGGCGCTTCCGGTTGCGGCGGAAACGCGGCGCCGAGGCCTCGGAGCTCCTGACCTGGGATGACGGACCCGCCTGGGAGATCTGGCTGGACGTCCGGGAGGAGGAGGATGGGAGCTGCTCCCTGACCGGGTCGTTGCGCCGCGGCGAGGAGCGCCTGGCCTTCTCCGAGCCGTCTCTCCTGCTCTGCTCCGGCCACCTCTTCCAGGTCGGCCAGGTCTCGCGCCTCGACCTCGCGGGCTTCGCCTGGATCCCTCTGCTGGCCCGCGCCGGCTGGAGCCTGCGGGTGCCGGCCGGGGAGAAGGAAGACCTGCTCGAGAGGCTCCTCTCCTCCCCTGCACTCCCCCGGCTCGACCTGCCCGAGTCGCTGCATTTCGAGGTGGTGCGCGTGGCCCCCAGGCCCCGCCTCCGCCTGAGGTCCCCCTATCGGGGCTCTTCCAGGGACTGGCTGGCCGCGGATCTGTCCTTCCAGTACGGCGACGGTGAAGTGGCAGCCCTCGCCGGCGATCCCGGCCTCTATCAGCGGGGAGAGCGGCGCTTCCTGCTCCGCGATCCGGAAACGGAACGGAATTCCCTTGATCGATTGCGGCACCTGGGATTCCGTCTCTCCCAGTCAGCTCCCGGGCAGCTTTCGATGAGCGTCCCCCCTGCCCGGGTGCCGCCGGCCGTCCGCGCGCTCCTCGCCGAGGGCTGGACGATCGACGCCGAGGGGAAGCTCTACCGCTCCCCGGGCGCCTTCCAGGTCTCGGTCGCCTCCGGCATCGACTGGTTCGAGATGCGCGGGCAGGCGGAGTTCGAAGGGGAGAGCGTCGGGCTCCCGGAGCTGCTCGCCGCGTTGCGGCGGGGCGAGGGATTCGTCACCCTCGACGATGGCAGCCTGGGGCTGATCCCCGAAGAGTGGCTCCAGAGGCTCGGACCGGTCGCCGCCCTGGGCCAGGTGGAAGGCGACCATCTCAAATTCAAGGCCACGCAGGTCGCGCTCCTCGACGCATGGCTCGACAGCGAGCCCTCGGCTACCTGCGACGAAGCCTTCGACCGCGCCCGGCAACGCTTGCGCAGCTTCGAAGGCGTCGCGCCGGCCGAGACGCCGCGGGGCTTCCGGGGAGAGCTCCGCGGCTATCAACGAGCCGGCCTGGGATGGCTCCACTTCCTGCGCGATTTCGGCTTCGGCGGCTGCCTGGCCGACGACATGGGGCTGGGCAAAACGGTGCAGGTGCTGTCACTCCTCGCCGGCGAGCGGAACGGCCCGGCGCTCGTGGTCGTGCCGAAGTCGCTGATCTTCAACTGGCTGGCCGAGGCGGAGCGCTTCACGCCGAAGCTGCGCGTCCTCGACCATACCGGCATCGGCCGCACCCGGAAGGGCGACCCGTTCGCGGGCTGGGACGTGGTGCTCACCACCTACGGCACTCTGCGGAGGGACATCGGGCCGCTGCGGCAGGCCGAGTTCGACTACGTGATCCTGGACGAGGCGCAGGCGATCAAGAACGCCGACAGCCAGACTGCCAAGGCTGCCCGGCTTCTCCGCGGCCGTCATCGCCTGGCTTTGACGGGGACGCCGGTGGAGAACCACCTCGGCGAGCTCTGGAGCCTGCTCGAGTTCCTGAATCCCGGGTTCCTGGGCGCCTCCTCACTCTTGCGCGCCCACTCCGAGGAGCTGCGGAACCCGGGCTCCGAAACCCGGAGCCTCCTCGCCCGCGCCTTGCGCCCCTTTCTCCTCCGGCGCACCAAGGAGCAGGTCGCTCCGGAGCTGCCCGCCCGGCTCGAGCAGACGCTCGTCTGCGAGCTGCCGCCGGACCAGCGCCGCCTGTACAACGAGCTGCGAGACCACTACCGGAGCGCGCTCGGGGCCATGGGGAGCTCCAAGATCCTGGTGCTGGAAGCCCTGCTCCGTCTCCGGCAGGCAGCCTGCCATCCCGGCCTCCTCGATCCCCAGCGGGCGGACGAGCCCTGCGCCAAGCTCGACCTCCTCCTGCCGCAGCTCCAGGAAATCCTGGCCGAGGGTCACAAGGCCCTGGTCTTCTCCCAGTTCACGACCTTCCTCGGCCTCCTGCGCCGGCAGCTCGACCGCAAGGGGATCCCCTACCTTTATCTGGATGGCCGGACCCGCGACCGCCAGGAAAAGGTGGAGCAGTTCCAGTCCGATCCGGCCTGCCCGCTCTTCCTGATCAGCTTGAAGGCCGGAGGGCTGGGGCTCAACCTGACCGCGGCCGACTACGTCTACCTGCTCGACCCGTGGTGGAACCCGGCGGTCGAGGCCCAGGCCATCGACCGCGCCCACCGCATCGGCCAGACCCGGCCGGTCTTCGCCAGCCGCCTCGTGGCCCGCGACACGGTCGAGGAGAAGATCCTGGAGCTGCAGAAGAGCAAGCGCGAGCTCGCCGACGCCATCATCCAGGCCGACAAGAGCCTGCTCGCCGCGCTCAGCCGGGAGGACCTGGAGCTGCTGCTCTCCTGAGGCTGATAACCGAGTGGCGGGCCTTGCCCGCGCTCCGCGTAT
>JBJMGZ010000193.1:0-3174 GCA_045807605.1 Thermoanaerobaculia bacterium
CGGGACGACCGGCACGCCGCGCGCCTGCTCGGCGTCGAGCGCGTCGATCTGGTAGATCGTGTCGTGGAAGACCGAGAACATCACCCGGCCCGTCTGCTCGGAGACGGACAGGGCCGGCGAGAGCCGCGCGATGCCGGTCACGCCCGTGGTCAGGTGGGTCACGCGGAAGACCTCGCCGCTCGCCATGTCCATGCGGTAGAGGTCGCTCACCCCGGCGGCGTCGGAGAGGAAGTAGAGGTCCTTGCCGCCCGGCCCGAACTGCGGGTTGATGCGCTGGCCCTCCTCGCCCTGCCCCACGGGGACGAGCTCGCGCGTCTGGCCGCTGGCCACGTCGATCGACCAGATGGTCATCGGTCCCTGGGCGAGCCGCGTCAGGTCGCTGCCGGCGCCGCGGTCGGAGACGAAGGCGATCGCGCGGCCGTCGGGCGCCCATTCGGGCTGCATGTCGGCGAAGCGGTCGTCGGTGAGCTTGCGCACCTGGCCGCTCGCCACGTCGAGCAGATAGAGATCGGAGATCCCGCCGGCCGAGCCGGAAAAGGCGATGCTGCGGCCGTCGGGCGACCAAGCCGGGTTCCAGATCGCTCCCACGCCCTCGACCTCGTAGCGGCGCTCGACGTTCCTTTTGCGCACGTCGAGGATGGCCAGCTCGTTGTCCCCGCCGGCGAAGACGGCGAAGGCGAACCGGTTGCCGTCCGGCGACCAGGAGCCCGCCGAGTCGAGGAAGCGCAGGGCGTCGATGTGCGGGTCGGCGTCCGAGGAGAGGAGCTTCTTCTTGATCTCGCCGGTGCGCGCGTCGGCCAGGTAGAGGTCGAAGGTGAACAGCCGGCGCGTGGAGAAGAAGATCACCTCGGTGCCGTCGGGGCTGATCACCGGGGAGATGTAGGTGTCGGTGGTCTCCTCTTCCTTGGGGAGCAGCCGCGCGCCCAGGGTCTTGGGCGTCTGCCGCGATTCGAGCACCGGCGCGTAGGCCTCGCGGATGGAGGCCTTCCAGAGGTCCGAGAAACCCTTGTCATCGAGGCCGAGGGTCTCCTGCAGCGCCAGCTCGAGACCGAGGGCCGTGCCGCGGGTGAACAGGCGGCCGACGGTGCGGTCGTTCCAGCGCCCGCCCACATAGGACCAGAAGGCGTGGCCCCAGCGGTAGGGGAAGAAGCGCGGATCGCGGGAGATCTGGCGCAGGTCGGGCAGCTCGTCGCGGGCCAGGGCGTCGCGCAGCCACATGGAGGTCTGGGGCGAGGTCGGACCGAGGGAGAGATACTCGGCCAGACCCTCGATGAACCAGAGGGGGATGTCATAGCCGGCGCCCTGGCTGCCCTGGCCGGCACCGCCGCCTTCGCGCACCAGCGGATCGCGCAGGATGTCGTACTGGAACACGTGCACCAGCTCGTGGCCGAGGACGTGGTCGGTGTCCTCGTAATTGCCGGTGAGCGGCAGGACGACGCGGGTGCGGAGCCCTTCGGTGACGCCGCCGGTGCCCTGGCCGATCAGGCCGCGGACGACCGTGGTCTGCTGGAAGTCGCTCTGGTCCGCGTAGAGGATGATCGACTTGCGCTCGAGGAAGTCGCGCTCGAACACCTGCCGGAAGCGGTCGTACCAGCGCTCGGCCATGCGCGCGGTGTCGCGCACGGCCTTTTCTTCCTCGGGGTAGTAATAAATGTCAAAGTGCTCGGTCTTCAAGACCTGCCAGTCGAACTGCTCCCACTGGACCTTGTTGCGGCCGAAGTACTGGGCGGGGAGGAGGGAAGGCAGGCAGAGAAGCGCAAAGAGGACGATCCCGAAAGGGACCGCCGCGCGGCGGAACGCGGGGTGCTGCGTGGGCATCTCTTCTCCTCTCGGGTCACAATGGGGCTCCGCGCGAGACCTGTCGGAACCCATGGACCGTCGGAGGAAGGACAAGCCCCGGCGGAGCCCCACCCAACCTGGCATTCAAAACCGATGCCCGGAGGAGGCTCTAGGAATCTTCCGCCGCTACCGCTTCTTCGGCCACGGCCGCCACCGCTTTCCCCGCGAAGAGCCGTTTGAGGCGCAGCCGCAGGAGATCGGCTTCGGCCGCCGCCCAGAGCCGCAGGCCGCGGGCGGCCATGCGCAACGGGGCGAAGCCCAGGTTGTAGAAGGCTTTGATCCTTCGTCCGTCGTTGCGGATGCCCGCCTCCCCCATCTCCCGGCGTGCCAGGGCGATCTTCTTGAAGCGCCGGTTGTAGATCCGCATCAGGTGGTAGCTGAGGAAGGCGGGTTTGGGACCGAGGACGGGCATCCAGTGGAACCTGCCCAGCACCCGGTAGGCGGGGATGACCACGAAGATGTAGTACTGCGCCGTCTCGATGAGGAAGGAGGCGGAGAGCAGGTCGTGCTCCCCCATGTAGAAGTACTTGTCCTTGTAGATCGAGCCGAAGAAGCGCCGGTAGGAGCGCAGGAAGACCTCGTTGTGCTCGGCGATCCGGGCGGCGACGTCTTCCCCTTTCGTCTGGGCCTTGACGATCTCGACCGTGGCCTCGACGCTGAAGGCGGCGTGATCGAGCCCCGGCGAGTAGTAGGGATCGAGGAACGCGGCGGCATCGCCGAGGAGCGCCCAGCCGTTGCCCATGTACTGCCTGGTGACGTAGGCCAGGTTGGAGAAGGTCCGGAGGTCCTCGGAGCGCATCCGGGCGCCCTGGAGCAGCTCGGCGGCCATGGGGATGCGCCGCAGGAAGGCATCGTAATCGGCGGCGACCTCTTTGCCCCGATCCAGGTGGACGAGGCGGGTGTCGAAGACCACGCCGATGCTGGTCTCGCCGTTGCCAAGCGGGATGAACCAGACCCAGTAGCCGAAGCCCATGTAGTGGTTCGTGGCCAGGCGGCGCGAGCTGACGTTGCCGCGCGACAGCGAAAGCGGCCCGCGCGCCGCGAAGTCGTCGATGTGGCGCACGTCCTGCCAGCGGCACCAGACCGCGGCCGTGGGGTGCTCCCGGTTGCGCTCGATCAGGCCCAGGCGCCTGCCCAGGAAGCAGGCGCGGCCGGTGGCGTCGAGCACCCAGCGGCAGGAGACGGTCTCGGTTTCCCCTTCCGCCTCGATCGTGACCCGGTGATCGAAGTCTCCGAGCTCGACCTCTTGGATGCGGGCCGGCCGGAGCAGCTCGGCTCCCTCTTCGACCGCGGTGGCGAGGAGGTGCTCGTCGAGGGCATCGCGGCGGAGCTGGA
>JBJMGZ010000194.1:0-6704 GCA_045807605.1 Thermoanaerobaculia bacterium
CGACCGGCGGCAGGAAGAAGCTGTCCCCCAGCGGCGGCGGGTACGGCAGCCGGGAGCGGTCGCCCGTGGGCCGGGAGGCCGGCAGGACGGGCACGGGCCTGCCGCCGCCCTGGAAGCCTTCGAGGTCGGTCCGCCAGGTCGTGTTCTCCCGGCGCATGCGGCGGGTGCGGTCGAGGTCCACGACGCAGGCGGCCCAGCCCTCCTGGAAGCGCGGCGCGTCGAGCGCCCGGCGGCCGTTCTGGAACACGTAGCCGCCGCCGTCGAAGACCAGGCCGTCCTGCGCGCCCACGGTGTTGGCATAGACGAGCGTGACCTGGTTGTCGGCCGAGCGCGTCGCGAGCATCTCGCGGCGGGTGGAGACCACGCCCACGCGATACGGCGACGAGGAGACGTTGACCACCACCTCGGCGCCCGAGTACGACCGGCGGCGCAGCGGGCCGTCCGGGGACCAGACGTCCTCGCAGACCTCCACCGCGAGGGTCCCGAAGTCGAAGGCGAAGAGGAAGTCGCCCAGCGGAGCTCCGGCGGCGTCCAAAGCCAGTCCGGCCCGGCCGCGGGAGAAGGTCCGGCCCTCATAGAAGACGTTGTAGGTGGGGAGCTTCTCCTTGGGCACGAAGCCGAGGACCTCGCCGCCATGCACCACCGCCGCGCAGTTGAAGATCTGCCCGCCCACCGCGACCGCGATCCCGGCCACGAACACGGTCGGGACCTCCGCGGTCTCGCGGGCGAAGCGCTCCAGCTCGGCGCGCTGGAAGTCCACGTAGGAGCGCCACTGGATCAGGTCCTCGGGCGGGTACCCGCCGACCACCTGCTCGGAAAAGCAGCCGAGCGTGACGCCCCCCTCCCCCATCTCCCGCGCCATGGCGAGCATGCGGTCCACGTTGGAGCGGACCGCTCCCACGGTCGGGTCGACGCTGGCCACGGCGATCCGGATCAGCCTCATGTAGGTCGATCCTATGTTATATGTGGCGCGCATGCCCCCCTCCACCGTCTACCTGGTCGACGCCAGCCCGTACATCTTCCGCGCCTACTATTCGCTCCCCTCCTCGATCCGCGATCCGGGCGGGAAGCGGGTGGGCGCGGTCTACGGCTTCGCGAGCTTCCTGCTCAAGCTGATCGCGGACGAGAAGGTGACGCACCTGGGGGTCGCGTTCGATCGCAATCTCAATGGCAGCTTCCGCAACCGCTTCTATCCGCCGTACAAGGAGCAGCGCCAGGCTCCCCCGGCCGACCTCGTGGCCCAGATCGATCCCTGCGTCGAGGTGGCCTCGGCGCTCGGCGCCTTCACCTGCATCGACCCCGAGTTCGAGGCCGACGACCTGATCGCGACCCTGGCCGGCCCGCTCACCGCGGCAGGCCACCAGGTGGTCGTCGTGACCTCGGACAAGGACCTCGCCCAGCTCGTGAGCGAGCAGGTCACCCTCTACGACTTCGGCAAGGGGGAGCGCTACACGCCCCGGGAGGTGCACGCGAAGTTCGGCGTCCGCCCCGACCAGATCACGGACCTGCTGGCGCTCGCGGGCGATCCCGTGGACAACATCCCCGGCGTGCAGGGGATCGGAAGGAAGTCCGCCGCCGAGCTCCTGGAGCTCTACGGCCACGTGGAGGATCTCTACGAGAACCTGGACGCGGTGCGCTTCGCCAAGCTCCGGGCCGCGAAGAGCCTCTACTTCCGCCTGGCCGAGGGGCAGGAGAATGCGCTCCTCTCCAAGGTCCTCGCCACCGTGGCCGCGGACGCTCCGGTCGAAGCCGATCTCGACGATCTGGCCTACGAGGGAGCCGATCCCGAGCGCGTGGACGACCTCTTCGCCCGGCTGGGCTTCAAGGGGATCCGGGACCGCGTGCCGGAACGGAAGAAAGGGTGACACGGAACACCCGCCCCAGCCGGCGGATGCCCTCCTCGATGCGCTCCGGCGGGCTGTTCGCGAAGCTCAGGCGCAGGCAGTGGCTGGCATGCCCTCCCGGCCTGCTCGCGAACACGCTGCCCGGGCTGAAGGCCACCTGCTCAGTCTCCACCGCGGTGCGCAGCAGCGCGGTGGCATCCATCCCGCGCGGCAGCTCGACCCAGATGAACATGCCGCTCGACGGCCGGTTCCACCGCACCCCGGGCGGGAAGTGCTGCTCCAGCGCGCGCAGCATGGCGTCGCGCCGAAGGCGGTACTCGGCCCGGATCGCCTCCAGGTGCCGCGGCATGCCGCCGGTCTCCAGGTAGGCCGAGATGACGTGGAAGCTGAACGACGGCGTATCGAGGTCTGCCGCGTGCTTGAGCATGGACAGGCGCGGCGCCAGCTCCTCCGGAATGACCGCCCAGCCGGCGCGCAGCGCCGGGGCGAGGATCTTCGAGAACGAGCCCAGGTAGAAGACCCACTCGTCGTCCAGGGCCCGCAGCGGCGGCTCCGGCCGGTCGCCGTAGTAGAGGAAGCCGTAGGCGTCGTCCTCCAGGATCGGCAATCCGTGCCTGTGGGCGAGGTCCACCAGGCGATGCCGCTTCTCCACGCTCAGGCTCACTCCCAGCGGGTTGTGCCCCTCGGTGATCACGTAGAGCAGGCCGGGCCGCGCGCCGCGCGCGAGGAGCGACTCCACCTGGTCCACGTCGATGCCGGTCTCGGGATCGGTCGAGACGGTCAGGACCTCCGCCTGCCGGCTCCGGACCGCCAACTGGATGCCGTCGTAGATCGTCTCTTCGAGGACGACCTGGGCGCCCGGGTCGACGAGCAGGCGGCAGAGCAGGTCCATGGCCTGCTGCGAGCCGGTGGTGACGAAGACCTGCTCCGGCCGGATGCGGACGCCCCGCATCGCCATCAGCTCCACGATCTGCGCCTGGAGCGGCTGCAGAGGGGGCGAGTACTGGAGAGACCCCGGATCGGTGGCGAGCAGGTGCGCGGCGGCCTCGGCCAGGGCGGCCCTGGGGAACAGGTCCGCGGCCGGCAGGCCCACGGCCAGGGAGAGGACCCCCGGCCGCGTGGCCAGCTCCATCACCTCGCGCAGGCCGGAGAGGCTCAGAACTTGCGTCCGACCGAGAGGAACGGCTCGCGGTAGCGGCGGGCGGAGATGCCCCAGACCCACTGGTTGTAGCCGACCTCCACGGTGGTGTTGCCGCTCCTTCCGAGGGGCGCGAGGAACGAGACCCCGAGCCTGGCCATGCTCGCGTCGTTGAAGTTGGTCGTGGCACCGCTGCCGAAACGGTCATCGGGCTGGCGCGGGGATTCATTGCCCAGGCTGCGCACGTAGACCGCGCTGCCCTTGACCGCGGCACCCAGGAACGGCAGCGGATAGCCGATCTCCGCATTGACCGGGACCTGGTCCGCCGGAGCGCCCACGCGCCAGGTGTAGCCCGTCTCGAAGTTCATCCAGCCGCGCCCTTCGCGGTAGGAGTGGCTGAGCAGGTAGCTGAGCGTGTAGTCCTCCTTGAGCAGCCCCCGCCATTCGGGGCTGACGCCGCGCCGCCGTCCCTGGGAATCGAAGAGCGCGCGGTTGTAGGGGCCTTCCAGGTCGTAGAAGAAGGCGGTCCGCATCGTGGCGCCGAGCGCCATCGGCCACTCCCCCTCGGCCAGGGCGTACTTGAACCCGAACCAGGCGTCCGACAGCCCCGTGTTCTGCTCCAGGTCGGCGTGCGGCCCCTCGAAGCCGTCGAGGTAGGTGATCAGGAAGCGGGTGGACAGCCGCCGCAGTAGGCCGACTTCGCCGGAGAGATAGGCGTAGCGGAAGTCGTGGTAGCTGACCACGCCCTGGCCGTTGAGGTTGCGGAACGTCTCGCCATCCGTGTTCCACGACGAGCTGGCGGTCTTGCGGCTGAAGCCGAGCTGGACATCTCCGTCCCCGGGCGCCGGCACCCAGGCACCGCCGCAGAGCCCCGTCTCTGCGGCCAGGAGCAACGCGGCGATCGAAAGCAGGCCTACCTTCTTCATGACTCTCTCCTACGGAAAGGGCGTTCGAGGCTATACTTCCCCGCTCGGGGGGCCGTTAGCTCAGTTGGCAGAGCAGCGGACTTTTAATCCGCGGGTCCAGAGTTCGAGTCTCTGACGGCCCACCATTCTAGATGTTCTTGACTGCTCCAAGGGTACAGGTGCACTCAGGGCGGGCGGAGCGGGACAGGACCTCCGGATCCTGTCCTGCCGCTGCTCGAGCACCTGCCGTCTTGTCCTCGTTTGGGGGACAGTCGGGGGACAGTTGAGTGGTCTTGTCCTACCGCTGCTCGAGCACCCGGCCGAGCGGGATAGTGCCAGCCGGAGATTAAAGGCCGACAAGTATCAGCCAGGGGTGAGGGTGCCCGCTGATTGACCCCACGGCCCGCGCCGAGGCACGTCAAGCGGCCGTGGGACTGTTTGCTTCCCGGCCGGGCGGGGGCGCCCCTCTCCCCGGGGCGGGTGGACTCCCGGAGTCAGGGGGTTGGGAGAGGGCTCGGGACAAGTTAAAGCATATGGGGCAAGGGGGCCGAGACCCTCAGCCACCCTGAAACGACCGCTCGACCGCCTCGGGAACCTGGATCGGCACGAAGTACCGCGCCGGGTACAGATAGTCCTCGCCTGACTCGTCGATCACCCGGACAAGGCCGTCGCTCGCCGCCCGCGAGTCGGGGAGGCACGGGTAGATCTTCCGCAGCTCGAGAGAGGCTGGGTAGGATGAGTTGTCGATGCAGACGACGTAGCCGGGCTCTTGTTCGTGCATAGGCTTAGTCCAGGTAGCGCTTGACCTTCAGTTCCTTCCGGCCGACGCCGTGAGCCTCATACCAGTGAACCTCAACGCGTCGAATCTTGCCGTTGGCAAGCTCGACCGTCGCGGCGCCCTTGAGTTTACGCCATTTCTTCCCGCCACCGTAGGCCTTGGCCAGGCGCTCCAGATCCCTGATCGAGGCACCTTCCGCAATCGTCTCCGCGTTGGAGATCTCGCCGAGTACGCGGAAGTCGTCCATCACTCGATCACCAACCGCGCCGAGTCGGCGGCACCGCCGTCCGCAGGACACGGCGCCGCCGGACGAGCTGCCGTCAGCCCACAAACGACCGCCAGACAAGCCGCCACCACTGCCCATCCCCTCATCTCCGCATCTCCTCCTTGAATGAATTCAAGTCTAGCTTATGGCGAGATCGTCCCGTCCTTCCCGTCTCTTTGTGTCCCTTGCGTCCCTTATGTCCATTATGTCCTCTCCCCCCTGAACAGGTGGCACCCTCCTCCTGCCGCAGTCCCGCCGATCATGAGCCCCCGCCCGCCAAGGGGGCCCTTCGCCCCCTCGGCCACTCCCCCCGTTCAGGCGGGCAGTTGCGGCTGTAGCGCCACGCCGGTAGCTCTCAGCTTCGCCCGGCGTAGCTCCGTGTCCGCCGCGACAGCTCAGCACTGTTCCAGGGAAGTGACCGCACCCTTCCTCTTGAGAGGACCGCCCTCTCCGGCCGTGGTGGCTGGAGCCGTGCGGCCCTCAGGAGGTCCGAATGCTTCGACTCTCGCAGCTCTGGAGTTTCCTGTCCTTCCTTTGGTCCGAGAACGGCTCGATCCTCGACCCAGACGGCGGACCAAAGCCGACCGCGGCCGGCTCCGGCGACACCGGTTCCGGTCTCGATCCCAACGGCACCCTGGAGCGCCTGCTCGCTGCCGACCGGACGGCGGAGCAGAACGAGCAGCTCTTCCACCTGCTCGCCGTCTGCCCCCGCTGCCGAGAGGTGGCAGGCTGGCTGCTCGACCTTCACCAATCCAACGCCCTGCCCCCTGTCTTTGGCCCCATCGACGCCGCCCTCGCACGGTCCCGCGCCGAGGCGCCCCGGCTCCTGGAGGAGCTTCACCGAGATGGGTGAAGAGGAGGCTGTCATTCAGGTCCTGAAGAAGGCGAACGGCCTCATCGACCCGGATCGAGAGCCGCGCCTCGTCCTCTGTCTGCGTCATAACCTCGTGGACAACCTATCCAAAGCTGGCCGCCATCGGGAGGCGGATGCTCTCCTCCCGGATCTCCGGGAGCTTGCTGCAGCGCAAGGGGGTGCGCTGGACCACCTGCGCCTGCGCTGGGTGGAGGGGCGCGTGGCTACCGGCCTGGGCGAGCACGAGCGAGCCCGCCAGCTCCTCGACGGCGTCCGCCAGACCTTCCTCGATGCCGGGAATCCCTACGAAGCCGCTCTCGCCACCCTGGACCTGGTGGTTTCCCATCTGGATGAGGGGCACACCGCCGAGGTCCGCGTCCTGGCCGACGAGATGGTCGCCGTCTTCCGCGATCACAACGTCCCCCGCGAAGCCCTGGCCGCGGTCCTCCTCTTCCAGGAAGCCGCCCACCGCGAAGGCGCCACCGCCGAGCTGGCCCGCGAAGTCGCCGCTTCGATCACCCGAGCACGTAGAGACGAGCCGAAACGCCCCTGAGCGCAATAGGGAGCTAGTCCATCCCAATGATTTCCCTTGAAGAGTGCCGGAAGATCCTGGGGGATCAGGCCCGCAGGCTCTCCGATACCGAGCTCGACCGCCTCCGCCAGCAGCTCTACGGGCTCGCCGACGTCGCCATCTCGTGCTATCTGACCAGAAGGGAAGAAGGTGTCCCCCTCCCCAAGGAGCCTCCGGGATGACCTTGCTGCCTTCCAAGGCCCTGAACCCACGTGTGCGGGCGTGGCTTCCCAAGCAAGTCGCGATTCGCGTAGACTCACGTCGGGATCGCGGGAAGCGGAAACTTTCGGAACTTGTAGGCGTGCTTGCGGATGCAATGCGCCCGCTCTGAGGAGAGTGGCGTTGTCACC
>JBJMGZ010000195.1:0-3825 GCA_045807605.1 Thermoanaerobaculia bacterium
TCTACCTCACCAACGCCCAGCAGGCCTACCAGACGCTGGACGGCGGCACCACCTGGAACAACATCACCGGCAACATCCAGACCTTCGCGCCGATCGTCCTGCGCGCGATCGCCTACGTCCCGCGCGCGGACGACACCGGGACCAACGACGCCCTGGTGGTGAGCACGTTCAACGGCATCTACGTGGCCTACGAGTCGACCGGCTTCACCGTCTGGTCGCCTCTCGGCATGGGTGTTCCGAACGTGCCGATCCTCGACCTGCACTACGACGAGACGGACCACACCCTGGTGGCCGGCACCCTCGGCCGCGGTGCCTGGAAGCTGAAGCTGGGCGACTGAGCCCTGTCGTTCCACGCCCCCGGGGAGCTCTCCCCGGGGGCCGTCTTTCCCGCCGGAGGCTTCAGCGCGCGCCGATTCGCCGGCCGACCTGCTTCGCCGCACGCAATCCCGTCGCGATCGCTCCTTCCACCGTCCCCGTCCGCCCTTCGGCATCGGCCGCCTCGCCGGCAAAGAAAAGGGTTCCTTCGACCGGCTTCGAAAGGTTTTTCGCCGCCTCCGAGCCGCCCACCCGGGCATAGCTGTAGGCGCCGCGGGCGAAGGGATCAGCGGTCCAATCGTGGAGCCAGAAGCCCTCGACGCGCGATTCGATGCGACGCCGCGAGATGCCCAACTGCCCGGCCAGGCCCCGGAGGGCGATGGCGGCGACGTCCTCGATCTTCTTCCCGGTCAGCTCCGCCGCGGGCGGGCCGCCGCTCCAGACCACGGCGAGGGGAAAACGCAAGGGATAGGCGGTCCACCAGACGTTGAACGGGCTGCCTCCCAGGTGAAGGAAGCTCAGCCGTTCGACGCCGGGCAAGGATTGCCAGGGCAGCTCCCGGAACCGCACGACCAGGCGCGTCACACAGCCCATGGCGAGCTGGCCCAGCGCCTTCCGGAGGCCCGGCGGCTCCGGCTCGAACCGGCAGCCCCCCGGCTCGTCCGCGGCAGCCTGCAGCACGCCGAGCGGAAGCGTGACGACGACCGCGCCGGCCTCGACCCGGGACGTCCAGTCCGACGCAGTCGCCCGCAGGGTCAGCTCGGCCCGGCCGGGCTCCCAGGCGATCCCGGAGACGCGGGTCCCGAGGCGGATCTCCAGTCCGCTCGCCAGGAAACGAGGGATGCCGTCGTAGCCCTGGACGACGCGGCCGACGTGGGCGGCCGATTCGCTGGGGCGTTCCCCCTCCTCGGGCGCGATGGAAAGGATTCCGATCTCGTCCAGGTCGGCGGCGTGGAACCCCTGGACGAACTCGCGCGCCGCCGTCCGGTCGCGCGCGAGGGCTCGCCCGCCGGGCCGCCGGGCCAGGAAGTCGGCAAAGGACTGGTCGGGACCGTCCGGATCGATCCTCCGGAGCACGCGATCGATGCCGTCCCAGAACCGGTGGGCCGGCCGCAGCCGGCCGCGCTCGGCCCGCCGGTGCTCGCCGGAGACCTCCAAGGCGAGGAGCCGCGCGGCCTCGAGGATGCGCCGGGTCTCGGGCGCCTCGCCATGGATGAACTCGGCGCCCAGCTCGATGGGCACCGGCACCCGCTCGTCGCGATGGGTGAAGACCCTCCCGCCGATGCGGTCGCGGGCCTCGAAGACGGCGACCCGGAAGCCCTGCCGGTCGAGCTCTCGGGCCGCGGCGAGCCCCGCCACCCCCGCACCCACCACCGCGACGTCCAGGCGCTCCACGGCTCGGCGCTCCATGATTCCAGTCTACTTCTGATCCTCACGCCCTTCCGGCCGCCGCTGGAGCGCGATGTACGTCACCGCATCCCAGGCGTTGTGGATGCCGATGAACAGGAGCAGGAGCGCGGCTCCGCCGATCACGAACAGGGACGGCGCGGGATGGCGGCGGAGCTCGAGCCCGGCCGCCAGGAGCGACACATACGCGAGGAGCGGAAACACGGTATGCCAGAGCCAGTCCTCCAGCACCGGCACGTACGCCTTCTGCCGCAGGGTTTCCCGGATGACCAGCGCCACGTACACGAGCCCCGCGACTCCGCAGAGGCCGAGGCACAGCCCGGCGCTCCCCAGCCCAGCCCAGGGCGCGCTCAGGACCGCCGAGATGAGCAGCACGGCGCAGAAATGGACGACCGTCGGGGTGGCGAACGCGCGCATCGTCGAGTCGACCAGGGCCCTCACCTCGGCGCCCAGCACGATCACCACGAATTGCAGACCGGTGAGCGCGGCGGCCGACGAGCCGACGATGACGTAGAAGCTCTCCCAGGCGGCGAGCGGCGACATTGCGGCATGTTCCATCGTGATCTCCTCTGCCGTCATGCCCGGGCAGCCAGTCGCGGCACGGCCTGGATCGGCCGGCGCTCGCCCACCTGCTGGCGCCACATGGCGTAGTAGAGCCCCTTCTGCTCCAACAGCTCGGCGTGGCGGCCGGACTCGATGATCCGGCCGCGCTCGAGGACGTGGATGCGGTCGGCGTGCAGGATGGTCGACAGCCGGTGCGCGATCAGGATGGTGATCACGTGGCTCGACGCCACCTCGCGGATCGTCTCGGTGATGTCCTCCTCGGTGAGGGAATCGAGGGAAGAGGTCGCCTCGTCGAAGACGAGCAGGCGCGGCCGGCGCAGCAGGGCCCTGGCGATCGACAGCCGCTGTTTCTCTCCCCCGGAGACCTTGACGCCGCCCTCGCCGATCACCGTATCGAGACCCCGGTCGGCGCGCGCCAACAGGCTGTCACAAGCGGCTTTCTGCAGGACTTCCAGGCATTCGTCGTCGGTCGCCTGCGGGTTGACGAAGAGCAGGTTCTCGCGGATCGAGCCCGAGAAGAGCTGCGTGTCCTGGGTCACGAAGCCGATCTGCGCCCGCAGCTCGTCGAGATCGAGATCCGTGCCCGCCTTGCCGTTGTAGAGGATGCGCCCGCTCTGCGGCCGGTAGAGGCCGACGAGCAGCTTGACGAGCGTCGTCTTGCCCGAGCCCGAGGGACCGACGAAGGCGAGCGTCTCGCCGCGCCGGACGCCGAAGGAGACGCCGGTGAGCGCCGGCGCCGCGGCGGTCTGGTGGGTGAAGCCGACGTTCTGGAATTCGAGCGCTTCGAGCTCGCCCAGCGCCTGCGGGCTCGCGGGCTTCACCTCCAGGGGCAGGTCGAGGATCGCCTGATAGGTTTCGAGCGAGGCCTCGGTCTCGCGATAGGTGTTGATCACCGTCCCCAGCTCCTGGAGCGGCCCGAAGATGAAGAACGAGTAGATGAAGAGCGAGAAGAACTGGCCGACGGTGATCTGCTGCGTATAGATCAGGTACAGCATCAGGAAGAGGATCGAGGTGCGGAGAGCGTTGACCGCCGTGCCCTGGATGAAGCTCAGCAGCCGCAGGGAACGGACCTTGCGCAGCTCCAGCTTGAGGATCTTGCCGGTGATGGCATTGAGCCGCTCGATCTCCTGGCCGGCGAGCCCGAGGCTCTTGACCACTTCGATGTTGCGCAGCGATTCCGTGGTCGAGCCGGCGAGCGCCGTGGTCTCGGCGACGATGACCTTCTGGATCTTCTTGATCCGTTTCGACAGCACCGAGCTGAGCAGTCCGATCAGGGGCACGGTGAGGAAGAAGATGGGCGCGATGAGCCAATGCACGGAGATGGCGTAGATCATCACGAAGACGACGCCGACCAGGGTCGTAAAGAGCGTGTTGACCGCGGCCCCGATCAGCTTCTCGGCGTCGGCGCGCACCTTCTGGAGCTTGCCGAGCGTCTCGCCGCTCCTCTGGTCCTCGAACAGGGCATAGGGAAGCCCGAGGGAGTGGCGCACGCCGTCCGCGTAGAGCTCGGCGCCCAGCCGCTGGGTGACGACGTTGACG
>JBJMGZ010000196.1:0-6513 GCA_045807605.1 Thermoanaerobaculia bacterium
CGTCAGCCGCAGAGAATTGGAAGCATTGAAGGCGCTCGCCGCCGACCTCCTGAAGCTCTCTTCGGCAGAGCTCGACAGCTTGGTTGACCGCGAAGCCTTACAGGAGATTTGCCATGACGACCAAGACCAAAGAGACCAGCCGCATCCTGGACGCGGTTCACGAGACGGCGCGTGATCTCCATGCGGCCGGCTTCGTTTCCAAGCGCAGGATGAAGGAGTACGACGGCCTTTGCCTGGTCCCCGTGCCGGACTATTCCAGTGAGTCGATCCGCGCCCTGCGCGCGCGATACAAGATCAGCCAGGCTGTCCTGGCGTCGATTCTGAACACCAGCCTGTCGACGGTTCGGCACTGGGAGATCGGCGAAAAGCATCCGAGCGGACCTTCGCTCAAGCTGCTCAACCTGCTGGACCGCAAGGGACTGGAAGCCGTGATCTGAGAGCCTGCCTGGCCCGATGCGCCGACCTCTCCTGATGATGGCCGCGTCGTCCGTGTGCTTCGCGCTGATGGCGTTCGCGGCCAAGCTGGCGGCGGCGCGGCTGTCGGGCGGGGAGATCGCGTTCTGCCGCTTCGCGTTCATGATGGTGCCGCTCCTCCTCGTGCCGCGGATCGGACGCAAGGCGGTCGAGTTCCAGCGCCTCGACCTGCTCGCCTGGCGCGGCATCTTCGGCGGCACGGCCGTGCTGCTCTACTTCCTGGCCATCGCCCACATCCCGGTGGGCATCGCGACGCTCCTCAACTACTCCTCGCCCGTGTTCAGCGTCGTCTTCGCCGCGCTCTTCCTCGGCGAGCGCGCCGACCGCCGGCTCCTGATCCCGCTCGCCGCCGCTCTCCTCGGGCTCACGCTCACCGTCTTCGGCAACCCGGGCTCGGGCAGGGCTCTCCATCTGGGGCGCTGGGAGCTGGTCGGGATGGCCTCCGGGGTTCTCTCCGGCGCGGCCGTGACCGCGATCCGCGCCGCCCGCCGCACCGAGGGCTCGTGGGCGGTCTACGGCAGCTTCTCCCTCTGCGGGCTCCTCGCCACGGCGCCGTTCGCGCTGCCGCGGTTCGCGGCCCCGTCGCTGCGCGAATGGCTGCTGCTCGCCGCCGTGGGCGGCGCCTCCGTGGTGGCTCAGCTCCTCATGACCTGGGCCTACCGCTGGGTCACCAACCTCGAGGCGGGCGTCATCTCCCAGCTCACGGTCGTGGTGTCGATGCTCCTCGGCGTCGGTTTCCTGGGCGACCGGCTGACGACCCTGCAGCTCCTGGGCGGCGCGCTCACCGTCGGCGGCGTCCTCGGCGTGGCCATGACGCAGTCGCCCCCACGGGCCGTGGAGTGAGCGTGGTAGAGTAGCGCCCAGATCGCCATGAGCCAGCAGTTGTCGTTTTCAGCGCCGGCGCCGGACGAACACGGACCGGCACGGACTGCCACGGACAGGAGGGGCGCCGGTCCGGCGTCCGGGATCGTCCATGCCGTTCCGTGTTCGTCCGTGTGTCCGTGTCTCCCGCCTCCCGCCTGGGCCGGCAGCCTGGGCTCCGGGTTCTCCCTGGCGAGCGTCCGGGTCCCCGGCGCCCGTGCGCTCGGACGGGCCGAGCTGCACGCGGCCACTGCCGGCGCCTACCGGCAGATCGAGGCCGAGCTGCGCGGGCGCGGCACGATCCATCCCGTCCGTCTCTGGAACCACATCCCCGGCATCCACGAGCCCATGGGCGAGGGGCTGGACCGCTACATGGTGTTCAACGCCGGCCGCTACGAGGCGCTCGCCGAATGGTTCGGGGGCAAGGAGACGTTCGACACCCGCGTCGCGTCGGCCTCCGGCGTCGGCCATCGCGGACAGGACCTGGTCATCCACTGCCTGGCGTCGGACCGTCCCGGCCGCGCGGTCGACAACCCGCGGCAGGTGGCCCCCTACCGCTACTCCCGCAAGTACGGCCCGCTGCCCCCCTGCTTCGCCCGCGCGACGGTGATCCAGCCGGACGGCCTGCCCCTCGTCCTGGTCGGCGGCACCGCCAGCATCGTGGGCGAGGCCTCGGTCCACCCGGACGATCTGCCCGGACAGACAGAAGAGACGCTGGCCAACCTGGCCGTCTTCGTCCCGCTGGGCCGCTACCGCGACGTGCGCGTCTACTATCCGGACCCGTCGCGGCTCGGCGCCCTGCGCGACCTCCTCGCGGACGCGTTCCCCGGCGCGGAGCGGATCGAGTGGGTCCGCGCCGACCTCTGCCGGGCGGAGCTGCTGGTCGAGATCGAGGGCGTGGCGGCGCTCGATCCTCCGCGGGATCGGGCCTCGTGACGCTGCCCGGCTCGCCTACGCCCTTCGATGCCCAGGCGCCGGAGTTCGACCGGCGCGTGGGCCTGCCGGAGGCCGATTGCCGGGCCATCGCGCAGGCCGTGCTGGCGCTGGCCGGGGCGCGGCCCGGCGACCGGGTCCTCGACGTGGGCGCCGGCACGGGCATGATCGGCCGCTGGTTCCCGCACCGCTGCTATGTGGGGATGGATCTCTCCCGCGGCATGCTGGAGGTCTTCCGCCGGCGGTCGCCCGCGGCTCCTCTCCTCCAGGCGGACGGCGCGCGGCCCTGGCCGCTGCCCGACGGCTCGGTCCGCGCCATCTTCAGCTCGCGGGCCATCCATCTTCTTCCGCGCGGGCACGTGGTGCGCGAGGTGTTGCGCGTGGCGCCGGGCGGCGCCCTCGTGATCGGCCGGGTGGAGCGCCGCCCGGAGAGCGTCAAGGCGCGCCTGTCGCGGGAGATGCGGCGCCGGCTTCGCGATCTCGGTTTCTCCCCCCGCGACGCCGGCAGCCGCCGCCTGCTCGAAGCCCTGCGCGAGGCAGGCGCGGTGGACCTCGAGCGCACCGAGGTCGTGCGCTGGCCGGCCCGGCAGACGCCGCGCGAGGCCCTGGACCAGTGGCGCGGCAAGCAGGGCCTCGGCGGGATCGTGCTGCCGCCCGGCGTCCAGGACGACGTGCTGCGCGGGCTCGAAGCCTGGGCGGTGGAGACCTTCGGCGATCTCGACACCTCTCACGACACGGAAGAGTCCTACGTCCTCGAAGGTGTGCGCCTGGCTGATTCGATTAGAAAGGACTCAGAAAGGGATACCCATGGATGACCTTCTGACCGATCTGGGCCAGGCGCTCGTCGAGGGCTCGCTCTCCGACCAGGACCTCCTGGCCCGCACCGGCGGACCCTTGTCCGTCCAGATCCTTCCCGAAGCCAATGTGATCAAGGTCGGGGGCCAGAGCTTCATCGACCGCGGGCGCGTCGCGGTCTTCCCGCTGATCGAAGAGGTCGTCGCCAACCTGGGGCGCCACAAGATGATCCTCGGCACGGGCGCCGGCACGCGCGCCCGCCACGCCTACAGCGTCGGCCTGGACCTCGGCATGCCCACGGGCGTGCTCTCCGTGCTCGGCACGTTCGTCAGCATGCAGAACGCCCGCATGCTCAACTACCTGCTCGCGAAACACGGCATTCCGTTCATCGAGCCGGCGCAGTTCGCGCAGCTCCCGCTCTATCTCGCCGAGCGCGGAGCCGTGATCTTCTTCGGCATGCCGCCCTACGTCTACTGGCAGCAGAACCCGGCCGTGGGCCGCATCCCGCCGCACCGCACCGACACCGGCAGCTACCTGGTGAGCGAGGTGCTGGGCGCGCGCTCGATGATCTTCGTCAAGGACGTGGACGGCCTCTACACCGCCGACCCCAAGAAGGACCGCAACGCCCGCTTCATCCCGCGCATCACGGTCTCCGAGCTGCGGGCGATGGACCTCCAGGACGTGGTGGTCGAGCGCGCGGTCCTCGACCTCATGGAAAACGCCCAGCACCGCCGGTCGATCCAGGTCATCAACGGCCTCGTGCCGGGCAACCTCACCCGCGCCCTGGAAGGGGAGCCCGTTGGCACCATCATTACGACGGAATAGACTTCGGACTGAGGAGCGCCTGTGACCGATACCGACTCCAAGACGCATCACGTCCGCTCCCGGCTCATGCGCGAGAGCCTGCTCGACCGCCAGGTGGAGCGCTCCACCGAGGGCGCGGTCTTCCGCATGCTGCCCGAGGCCCATGTCCTCAAGATCGGCGGCCGCTCGATCATGGATGCCGGGCGCGGCGTGGTCTACCCCGTGGTCGAAGTGCTCGCCGACTGCCTCAAGACGTGGAAGCTGATCCTGGGCACGGGCGGCGGCGTGCGCACCCGCCATGTCTTTTCGATCGGCATCGACCTCGGCCTCCCCACGGGCGTGCTCGCCCAGGTCGCGGCGGCCGACGCCCTGGGCAACGCCCATATGCTCGGCACGCTGCTGTCGCCCTACGGCGTGGTGGCGATCCCGCCCGAGATCTTCGGCCACCTGCTGCCGCTCTTCATCCACAGCGCTCCGGGGGTCGTGTTCAGCGGCGTGCCGCCGTACTCCCTGTGGGAGCACCCGCCCGGCGTGGGGCGCATCCCGCCGCACCGCACGGACGCGGGCGCCTTCCTGCTCGCGGAGTGCTTCGGCTGCCGCAGCCTGACGCTGGTCAAGGACGTGGACGGCCTCTTCACCGCCGACCCGAAGCTCGATCCGTCCGCGGAGCTCATCCCGGAGATCGGTGTCGCGGAGCTGCGCCGGCGCGCGTTCCCGACGCTGCCGTTCGAGCCGGTCCTGCTGGACCTGCTGGAGAACGCGCGGCTGCTGGACCGGTTCCAGATCGTCAACGGGCACGAGCCCGGCCGGATCCGGGAAGCGCTCGAAGGAAGGCACGTGGGTACGATCGTCCACGCCGACCGCCGATGAGCCTGGCCTCCCTGCGCGGCGTGAGCGTGCGCTTTGCCCGAGCCGAGCCCGCGCTGGCCGCCGTCGATCTCGACCTGCTTCCGGGCCTGACCGCCGTGGCGGGGCCCAACGGCGCCGGCAAGACCACGCTGCTCCGCGTCCTCGCCGGCTACCTGCGGCCGGATTCGGGGACGGCGGAGGTCCTCCGCGATCGCCGGCGCATCGGCTACATCCCCCAGGATCTCGCGCTCGATCCCGAGATGACCGGCCGCGAGACGCTGGCCCTCCTGGCTGCGCTCCACGGCGTGCCGCGAAGGGAGCGGGCCGGCAGGGTCGTCCGGCTCGCCGAATCGTTCGGCACGGCGGGGCACCTGGACAACCGCGTCGCCTCCTGGTCCGGCGGGCTGAGGCGCAGGCTTCACCTGGCCGCGGGCATGATCCACGATCCGGACCTCCTGCTGCTCGACGAGCCCACGGCGGGGCTCGACCTGGAGGGGAACGATATCCTCTGGGCGGAGCTGGAGCGGCGCGCCGCGGCCGGACGTGCGGTCGTGGTGGTGACGCACGACCTCGAATCCGCGGCGCGCCACGCCGGCCGCGCCGTGATCCTGCACCGCGGCCGGATCGTGTCCGACGGTCCGCCGCGCGATCTGCCGGTCCTCTATCGCCGTCTGACCGGGGAGGAGCCCGAGTGATCGACGCGCTCCGCGCCGTGGCCTGGCGCACCTGGACGATCACCTGGCGCCGGCCGGTGCTCCTGACCTTCTCGCTGGGCCAGCCGCTGGTCTGGATGCTCTTCTTCGGCTTCCTCTTCCATCGTTTCCCGGTGGGGGAGGGGATCGGCTACCTGGACTTCCTCGCGCCGGGCGTGAGCGTGATGACCGTGCTCTTCGGCGCCTCGCAATCGGGGATCGGCTGGATCCGCGACCTCCACACCGGCTTCCTGCCGCGCATGCTGGGCACGCCGGCCCCGCCGTCGGCGATCCTGGCGGGCAAGGTGCTGGCCGACGCGGCGAGGCTTCTCCTCCAATCCGCGGCCGTGCTGCTCCTGGCCCTGCTTCTCGGAGCCCGGCTGCACCCCGATCCCGCGGCGCTGGCGGCAGGGTTGGTCTGTCTCGCTCTCTTCGCCCTCGCATTCTCCTGCCTCTCCGCGGCCTTCGCCCTCCAGGTGCGAGCCCAGGAGGCTATGGCCACGTTTGTCCACCTGGTCAACATGCCGCTGCTCTTCACGAGCACGGCCCTGGTACCGAGGCGCCAGATGCCTGCCTGGCTCGCCGCCGTCTCCCGCTTCAACCCGCTCACGCTCACCGTGGACGCCTGGCGGGGAGCGCTGCTCCGCGGCGAGATGCCCGCGCTCCGCAGCCTGCTGCTGCTCGCCGCGCTGGCCGCCGCGCTCTTCCTCCTCGCGCTCACCCGGATGCGGGCGGCGGCGGGACGGTACTGAGGTGCCTGTTGACATCGGCGGCGCGACAGGGCATAATACTGGCATTGGATTGGGGAATCCCGGTCGGCAGCTGGCCTCGGCAAGTCCGGGGCCTTTTGCTTTTCAGGGGAATCCGGAAGGGGAGTCTAGTTCGTTGTCAACCTAGAACTGGCAGATTGCGCTTTCCCTGGGAGCGCTGGCGTCCCGCCGGAATGTCCGGTGGAATTGGCGGAACGCCGGCAATTGTCGCCGCCCCCGCAAGAAGGCCGGGCCTTCGGCCAAATGTCTTGAGGATGCCGGCGAGACGCCAGCGGTCCCAGGGAAAGCGCGCCGGGTAGAGCCTCGTCCCCGCTCCGTACGAGCCGCGCGCTGCG
>JBJMGZ010000197.1:0-7358 GCA_045807605.1 Thermoanaerobaculia bacterium
ATGGGGAAGCCGTAGAAGTCGCGTTTCTCGGCGGCGAGGAGGCGCGCGATCTCCGGGTTGGCGTTCGTCTCGTCCCAGACCTGGCGGGAGAACAGGGGGCCGCCCCCCTGGTGGCAGGCGGTGCAGACCGCGCGGTTGGCATAGACCAGGCGCGCGGCGCCGCCGGGGCGATAGTCGAGGACGAGCTGGAACTCGAAGCGGCCCGCCGACTCGTTGTAGCTGATCACTTCCAGGACCGCGGCCTTTTCGTGATAGCCCAGGTAGAGGCGGTCTTTCAGGACGCCATCGGTGTCCACGGCCACGACCGCGCGCGGATAGCGGAAGAACTCGGGATCGGCGGCGTTGCGCTGGAGAGACCGCCCGAGCGGGATCAAAACCTTTTTCAAAGGGGAGCGCTGCTCGATGCGGGCGAGGAGCTCGGCGAACGGGAACGGCACGCCCTCGCGGGCGAAGAGGTGATCGAACAGGGAGCGGCCGGCCGGCGGCAGGCTGGCGCCGGGTTCCTGCGGATCGACCGCCCACTCCGGGGTCCCCTGGGCGAGGACCCCGGAGGCGACGAGAAGTGCCGCCCAGAGGGCGGTCCTGCGCTTCACGGCATCCTCAACGGCCCGAGGTCCGAGCCACCTGCTGTGAGCCGGGCCGGCAGTCCTCGCGGGCTTCGGCATCTCCGCGCGCCGCGGCTTCCGGGTTGTAGAGCGTGAAGTTGAGGAGGAAGATCTTGGCCACGTAGGCGCGCCCGAGGTAGAAGCCGGGGCGCACCATGCGGATCTCGTCCCGGAGCTGGAGGCCGTTGCGGCCGGCGACGTCGTCGATGCCGGCGAGATAGCCGTCGAGCTCGTCGCCGAAGAAGTAGTCGATGATCACCGACTCGCGGCGGCTGTCGAGCAGGCTCTGGCCGCAGTAGAGCTTGGCCGGGAAGAGCAACCCGACCTCGCGGCCGTCGATCGTGGCCGTGCGCATCTTCGCGAGGTCGGCCTTGAACAGGCGCGCCAGCTTCTGGCGGTTGGTGATCTGGTTGCGCAGCTCCATCCTGTCGCGGTAGAAAACCTTTCCTTTCCACAGCGTCTCGGCGAGCGTGTCGAGGTCGTTCACGGCGCGATTGGCGAGGAAGCCCTTGGCGCCGCCGAGGATCTCCTTGAGCCGCCGCGCGCCGCCGCCGCTCGCGAAGATCACGGTGCCCTGGTGCGGGCCGTCCGGGATGGGGCCGGCGGTCAGGCGGGCGTAGATCTGGTCCAGGTCCTCCTGGCTGAGCTTCGCGAGGCCCTCGGGCGTCAGGGCCTGCCGCTCGGCCGGCGTCAGCGGATGGTCGTGCTCGACCTTGGCGAAGTCGGGCTTGGCGGCGTAGGTCGGCTGCCGGGGCGGTTGCGCCGGCGGGGGAGCCGAGGTGGCACAGGCGGCGAGCAGCGGCAGGGCGCAGAAAGCGAGCAGTGCGAGCGCATGTCGTCTCATGATCGTTTCTCCTCTGCTCACAGGGTCGCCAGGAAGGCGGTCAGCGCAGCCTTGTCCTCGGCGGAGAGGCTCTCGCCGAACGGATGGCCCGCGTTCTCGACGTCGGCGGTGCAGGTGTCGTACACGTCGAAGAGAACCTGGGCGTCCGCCGGGTTGAGCCGCAGCTTCTGGGTGAACAGCGCCTTGGCGATGATGCGGCGGCGTATCCCCTTGAGCCAGCGCGTGTGCCGGCGCGCCGCTTCCCGCGAGCCCAGGCGCTCGGTGAGCCGGCGCTCCAGCTCCGGCTTGTCGGTCCGGGTGAGCACCAGGTCCGCCACGAAGGGCTTGAAGTCGAGGCTGACGAGCCGGCCCGCGGGCAGGCCCTCGGGCACGCTCAGCTTGAAGCTCCGGATGTTGTGGCCACGGAACGTGCGCAGCCCGAAGTCGATGCGGATGTCCTGGTCGAGCAGGCTCACCTTGTCCTGCCGCTGCCGCGGGTTCAGGAGCTCGTCCAGCGAGGCCTCGAAGAGCTTGTAGCGCCCTTCGACGCTGGGATCGTAGGCCACGCAGTCGTCCTGCCTGCCGGCCCTCGCGTAGGTCATCTGCCCACCCTGCTTGCCGATCTTCACGTAGGGCGAGCGGTAGAGGCACTTGTCGAGGCCCTGGTCGTCCGCGCACGAGCTCGGCTTGCCGCAGATCTCGGGGCCCATGGCGTTGTTGTGCAGGAACGGGGCGTGCGCCCAGGCGTTGATCAGCGAGATATTGCGGTAGTAGCCGCGCCCGCCGTCCGCCTTGTCCGTGATGCCGGTCACGGCCGGCCGGTTGCGATAGGTTTCGGAGCCGTACTGCTCCCAGACGTGGCCCTGCATGTGGTTCGAGTGCAGGGCGCGGCAGCGGTAGGTGGCCACCTCGGAGGCCTCTTTCACTTCGTCGTTGCCGAGCCAGTCGATGCGATGGCCGGCGCGGTCGACGGCCAGGAAGTCGGTGTTCTCCGTGGGGTTGGGCTGGCTCGAATGGCAGCGCGCGCAGCTCTCGACGAAGACGCGCTTGCCGCGGGTCACCGCGCCCTTGCCGTGCTCCGCTTCGAGCTGCTCGACGAGGTCGCCGGGGTCTTCGAGGCCGCGCGCCTGCCAGAGGTCCGCGGGCTTGCTCGCGAGGAAGAATTTGGCGATCAGGCCCAGACGGTCCTCGATGGCGCGGAAGCCGGGGCAGTCGCGCCGGCACTGGCCGATGTCGAACGGGGTCTGGCCGAAGTTGCGCTGCGTGGGATCGAGCTGGCGCAGATCGGTCAGGTGGTTCAACCAGCACTCTTCCGAGCAGGAGCCGATGTTGAAGTAGACCCGCTGGATCGCCTCCTCGGCGCCGATCGAATCCTCGCCGCCCTTGAGGATGTGGAAGACCTCTTCCTCCTGCGAGCTCCACTGCCGGCACTTGCCCGGCGTGCCCGGCTCGCACCAGCAGGTGTCGTCGCCCGGCGGGCACGACGCGGCCGGGCGCCACTTGGCAACCTTTTCCTTGAAGCCGTGGGGGCGCGAGGCGAAGCTGATGATGGCGTTCATCGTGCCCGGGTTGTGCACGCCGTCGTTGGGGATGGCCGAGGTGTCGACCGTGCCCGGGCGCTCGTGCGAGAAGAGCTGCCATTCCGGGCTGTCGACGGGCATCCCGGAGGCCATGATCTCGGAGCTGCGGAGGTATTGATTGCCGATCAGGAGCTTGAGGTTCTCCCACTGCGGGTTGGCCGTGTCCCGCGGGGGTTTGAGCGGATTGAACGCGATGTGGCAGGCGCCGCAGGCCATGCCGATCAGGAAGGGCGGCTCGATCGAGGGGTCGGCGAGATGGCTGACCATCATCGTCGAGCCCGGGGCGGACGGCCTACGTTGGCGGTAGCCGTTCCAGGTGCCGAGCTGGCCGCCGTTGATCTTGCGCCAGTTTTCCGCGTCGAAGCGCGGGTTGGGGAGCTTGCGGAAGCCGAGCGCGCCGGTCGAGGTGCCGAATTCCAGGTCGCAGGGGTTTTGCTTGTTGCCCAATCCCCCCGGGTCCTTGAAGTCGCAGCCCGGATCGCGGTAGCCGGTTTTTCCCACGTATTTCAAGAGCTGTTCGTCGCCCGGGCAGTATTCGAAGCCGTAGGTCTCTTCCATGCTCCTGGCGGGGCAGCCGGCCGAGCCCGGCACGCAGCAGCCGGGATCGTTGATCAGGCCCCAGGTCTCGAAGCGGTCGCCGTGCTGGTCGGCGCGCAGGACGCGGAACCAGTCGATCAGCACGCCCATGCGCTGCTGGAAGACGTAGGTGGTGAAGCGCGTGGTGCCCGCGGTGGCCTTGTACCAGAGCTCGGCGCCGGCCATCTCTTCCTCGTTCAGCCCGGCCTCGGCGGTGCGGAACCCCTGGTCGAGGCCCTCGTACGCCGCGCCTGGCAGTGCAAGAAGCAGCATCACTGCGCCGAGAATGTGGATGATCCTCTTCATGTCCGATCTCCTCTCACAGCGTCTTCAGATACTCGATCAGATCGTTCTTCTCCCCGGGGGAGAGGCGGGTGCCGTACTCGTGGCCGCCGTTGCCGTTGCCGCGCTCCGAGACGTAGTACTTCCAGATCCGCGGCCGGGGCCATTCGTCCGAGCGGCCGGGGGCTCCGGTCCGGTCCCAGCGCGAGGGCGTCGCGGGCGGATGGTCCTCGGCGCAGCGCGGATCGACCCGGGCGTCGGAGAGGAAGCCGAGGTTCTCGCGGTCGAGCACGTCGTAGCCCCGGCAGAAGGCCCGCGGGCGCTCGGCGGCGGGCGCGAGCAGATCGCGCAGCGTCGGCACCGAGCCGTTGTGCAGGTACGGCCCGCGCAGCCAGATGCCGTCGAGCTGCACCGCGATGTAGCCGCCGGTCTCGATCATCGGCGTCCGCCGGATGCCCATGGCGGCAACCTTTTGATTGGCGAGGTTCGCCGCGCCGGTCCCCCGCCAGGTGTCGAGGCGCTCGGGATCGGTGCCGACCTCTGCGATGGGGATGACCGTGCCCATCCTGTTGTCTCTACCTGAAGTGTGGCAATCGGCGCAGTGTGTTTCATACACGGACGCGCCGCGGGCGGCCCTCTCCGCATCGACGGGGAAGGGATAGGGCGGCGGCCGCAGCTCGCGCAGCCAGTCGAGGAGCTGCGGGATGCGGGCGTTGAAGAACGGGGTGTTCCTGGCTCCCAGGCCGAGGGCCGAATCGATCAGCACCGAGCGGAACGAGGTCGTGGCGCCGTCGAGGTTCATGAGCAGGGTGTGGGAGGAGACGGGCCTGCCTTCCTGGAACGTGCGGCCCTGCTGCTCGCGCGCGGCGAGGTGCCAGATCGACGGGAAGTCGGTGTGATCGACGCTTTCGTCCCAGGGCATTTCGAGGAAGTTGAACTTGGTCAGGTTCATGGGCGCGTCGCGGCCCGGGCCCCAGCGCGGCCGGGTCGCGGTCCAGGCGAACTGCCGTCCCTGCTCGGCGAGGCGCTTCCGCGTGATCGGCACCAGCACGAAGCGGTAGAGGAGGCGGTCGCGCAAGCGCAGGGGATAGGAGCCGTCGATCTCGCGCAGGATGTTGCCGGCGTTGAACCTGGGATCGTTGGCGGCCTTCGAGAAGAACTCCAGGAGCCCCTGGATATCGGCGGTGTTGCTGCCGCCCGCGGCGACCACGACCGGCGTCTCGTCCGGCCGGGTGCGGTACTGGGTGGAATGGCAGAGCGCGCAGTTGAAGCCGACCCGCGGGAAGAGAACGGTTTTTTTCGAGAAGCCCGCGGGGAATTCCTTGCCCTCTTCCCAGGGCAGGCCGAGCGACGCGTAGCCGCCCGGACCCGGCAGGTACTCGGGGAAGATGCGCGGCAGGACCATGAGGATCCAGTAGGGGAGCCCGGCCTCGTTCTCGCCGCCGATCGAGCCGTAGAGGAAGTTCTCGCGCGGATCGCCGGTGATCTCGTCGGGCTGCGGCTTGCCGTCCTTGGCCCGGCCGATCTTGTCGGGCAGGACGCTCCCCGCGCCGAGGCTGCCGGCCGCGACGGGGAGCGTGGCGAGCGGAAGGCCCGCCAGGAGGGCCGTCGCCAAAACGTAGCGCCTTGCGTTCATGGTCTCTCCGCTCAGAAGGTCTTGAGATATTCGAGGAGCGCGTCCTTCTCGTCCGGCGACAGCCGGGTGCCGTACTCGTGGCCCTGGTTGCCGTTGGCGGGAAGCGCCGTGTCGTAGCGCCAGCCCTCGGTTTCGGCGCCGGAACCCCGGGTGACGAACCCCACGTTTTCGAAGTCGTACACGTCGTAGCCGGTCCAGAACACCTGCGGCCGGTCGGCGGCCGGCTCGAGCAGCGCCCTCAGGTTCGGCACCGAGCCGTTGTGGAGATAGGGCGCCCGCAGCCAGATGCCGTCGAGCGGGCTGTTGGCGTAGCCGTCGGTCTTGCGGAAGTGGCTGAAGCGGGCGGGATAGTCCCTGGACCCGGGATCGCCGGGACACTCTCTGGCGTTGGCCAGGGGATACTGCGCATAGATGGTGTTCTGCGCCCGGGCGAGCTCGGGGGTGTAGGAATCGAAGCGCGCGCGGTCGGTGCCGATCGCCTTCAGCGGCGTGACGGTGCCGACGAGCTTCCCGACCTCTCCCTGCCGGAAGGGGGGCCTGGAGGCGCCGTGGCAGTTGGCGCACTGGGCGTGGTAGAGGGACGCGCCGCGAGCCGCGAGGGCCTTGTCGATCCTCTCGGGGGGAAAAGGCTGCGGCGCGAGCGTCTCCAGGAAGCGGGCCGTGCGCCGCAGGTTGCACTTGTCGAGGAGCGGCGGGATGGCGGCGGCGAAGCTCGCGGAGAGGTTGCGCTCGTGGACGGACGTGTTGTTGCCGTCCCAGTGGAGCTGCATGCCCTCGCGGCCTTTCTGATACCAGACCGAGGGCAGGTCCGCGTTGCCGATCTTCTCGTTGTCCGGAGCGAGGTGCATGGGAAAGTTGAGCAGGCCCTTGGGAGCGTTGAAGGTATCCACCCGGCCCGGCCCCCAGGTCTCGAACTGGATGAATCCCAGCCGGTCCTTGAGGACCAGGAGCCGCTGCCTCATGATCGGAACGACCGCCCGCTTGTAGATCTGCTCTTCGAGGACGTTCAGCTCCTTGGGCAGCTTCGGGCCGGCGAGCCGGTCCTTCCCGAGCTTGCGGCGCTCCCGCTCCAACTCGCGGATCTTGCGCACCAGGTGCTCGCCGTCGAACCGCGGATCGGACGCGGCGGCGAAGAGGAAGCGGACCCATTCGCCCTGGTTGTAGCGGTTGGCGGGCATGCCGAGCACGATGTGCCTCTCGCCCTGGGGCGTGTCCCGCCAGGTGCCGGTATGGCAGACGCCGCAGTTGATCCAGACCCGGTCCAGGGTCAGGCTGTTGCGCTGCGACGTGCCGATGGGCAGCTGGAAGCGGCGGTCGCCCTCCTCTTCATAGGTGTAGCCGAAGGAGGAGTAGCCCCGGCCGGGCTGCCTGTCCGGCAGGTATTCGGGGAACAGCTCGGGCAGCGCCACCCAGATCCAGTAGGGGAGGCCGAAGCCGGCCTGGCCTTTGTAGCCGCGCTCGCCGCCGAGCGAGCCGTACCGGAAATGATCGTCGTCGTCGCGGTAGCGGGGGGTGCGCTCGAAGTGGCGGTCGCCGGGCACCGAGTAGAAGGGGAGCTCGTCGGCCGCGAACGACCGGGCCGGCGAAAGCAGCACGGCTGCGAAGAGAAAAGCCCATCCCGGTCTTGCCATGAACAACTCCTCGTCTCCCCACGGGAAGGGAAACTCTTCAGAGCGCTCCGACTTGGGACTTCCTCTACTTTAGCTCTTTCAGTTGAGAGCCACAAGCGGATTCGCTAAAGGCTTGGGCGCCTGAAAGGCCGGAGCGTTACAGGGGGAAACGCCATCGGCCCGGCGATCCCCTCAGGAAACGGGGTGGGGTGCCCCGGATGGGCGGCCACGAGGGTCGCCCCTACC
>JBJMGZ010000198.1:0-7523 GCA_045807605.1 Thermoanaerobaculia bacterium
TCGACCACGTACTGGGTCGCGCCGGGCTGGATCGTCAGGGCGGCCCGCGGCGGGTTGGCCTCGGGAGTGCCCTGGCGGCGGAACTCGAGCACGACCTCCATCGGCGTCGTGCCCGGGTTGTGGAGGAAGAGGTTGCTCGACTGCGCCAGCACGCCGCGGCTCTGGGCGACCCAGGGCAGGACGACCGTGCTGGCTTCCGGCTCCACCCCGGCCGTGACGTTGAACGTCCGGGAGGAGGCGGCCGAGTTGGCGCCCTTGCCGACGGTCAGCGTGACCGTGTAATTGCCAGGCTGGCTGAACGTGTGCGTCGCCGAGGCGCCGGTGGCCGTGCCGCCGTCGCCGAAGCTCCAGGCCCAGCTCGTCGGATTGCCCGTGCTGGTGCTCGTGAACGTCACGGGCTTGTGGGTCTCGGCCGCGCAGGTGTTGCCGGTGCAGGCCGCGCTCGTCGAGAAGCTGGCGCCGAGGCCCGGCTCGCCGGAGACGTTGAACATGCGGGAGGCCGTGTTCGTGTTGGAGCCCTTGCCGACCGTCAGCGTGACCGTGTAGCTGCCCGGCTGCTGGAAGGCGTGCGTGGCGCCCGTGCCGGTGGCCGTGCCGCCGTCGCCGAAGGCCCAGGTCCAGCTCGTCGGATCGCCCGTGCTCGTGTTGGTGAAGGTCACCGCCTCGCCGACCCCGGCCGTGCAGACGTTGAAGCCGAAGTCGGTGATGCAGCTCGCGCTGGTCTGGAAGCTGGCGATGAGCGGCGGCTCACCCGTGCCGACCGTCACCGTCTTCGTCGCGACGCTGTCGCAGAACGGCGCCGGCGGGCAGTTGCTGCTCTCCTTGGTCACGACGAGCTGCACCGTGAAGCTGCCCGTCTTGGTGTAGGTGTGGCTCACCTGGACGCCGGAGCCGAAAGCGCTGCCGTCGCCGAAGTCCCACGTGTAGCCCGTCGGGCTGCCGGAGGAGGCCGCGCCGCTGAAGCTCACGGCCTGGTTCGCGGCCGGCGCCGCCGGCGTGAAGGAGAACTCGGCCTTCAGACCGCCCGGCGGGGGCGGCGGCGGCGGGGGGGAGGTGCCGATCGTCACCGTCTTGCTGCCGGTCACTCCGGGGCAGGCGCTGTTGGTCACCGAGATCGACTTCGTGCCCGTGCTGCTCCAGGTGATCGACGCGTCGGAGGTCGTGCCGCCCGTGATCGTGCCGCCGGCCGCGGACCAGCTCCAGCCGTTCGCGCTCGGATGGCAGCTCGCGCCCGCGGCGGCGGTGAAGCTGAGCGCCTGGTTCGGCTGGCCCGAGCTGGGGCCGCCCACCGTGATCTGGCCGGGCGTCGTCGGGCTGATGGGGAGCGGGGTCGGCAGCGTGTAGATGTCCTGCTCGGCCCCGCGGCGCACCTGCAGCTTGGGCGTGTAGATCCCGGCCGTGGTGTAGACGTGCGTCGTCCGGGGGGCGGTGTTGTTCGCATCCTCATAGCTGCCGTTGCCGTCCCAGTCGTAATCCCAGAATGAGGCCCCGGTCGACTGGTCGTTGAAGGTGATCTCCTGACCCACTTCGAAGAAGCAGAAGACGCAGACGGGGCTGAAGAGGGCCTTGAGCGGCGTGACCACCGTGATGGTGAACTCCAGGGGACCGCTGACGATGCCGGTCGCCTGATCCGGCGTCAGGCAGTTCCTCACCCGCACGCGGACGGTCTTGAGGCCGGTGGAAGAGTAGGAATGCGTCGGAGTCCGGCTGGCGGGATCGTTGCTCCAGGGACCCCAAATGATGGTCGCCGCGTTGCCGTCGTCGTCGAAGTCCCACGACCACTCCGTGGCGCTGCCCGCCTCCTGGTGGTCACCGAGCGTGACGGTGCCCGCGGGAGGCGTCGGGTCGTCGATCGTCGGCGCGAAGCTCGGATTGATCGTCTGCAGCGGCCCCACCTGCACGGTGGCGCTCCTCGCGGCGCTCCCCTGAGCGTTCGAGACCGTCAGGGTCGCGGTGTAGGTCCCCGGCGTGGTGCTCGCCGTGGTGCTCCAGACCAGCGGGTTCGCGTTCGTGGGGCTCGGCGCCGGCGAGGCGTCCGGGATCGACCACGAATAGCCGAGCGCCGGCAGGCCGCTCACGCCGGTGCCGGTGAAGGTGATGGGCTGGCAGATCACCGGGTTCGCCGGCAACACCGTCACGCCCCCGATCTGCGGCGTCGGGTCGAGCACCGTCACCTGCCTGGTGACGACCTGGCTCCACCCCTCGGTGTTGTGGACCCTCAGGTTGACGGCCTTCTGCCCCGGCGTCGAGAAGACCACCGGCTGCGGAGTCGCGCCGGCCGTCCAGGAGGCCGGCGTGCCGTCCGGCGGGAAGTTCCATTCCCACGAATCCGGCGCGGGGCTGCCGCTCGACTGGTCGGTGAACTGGACCTGCACGCCCGCGTAGACCGCGCCGTCCGGCCACGAGAAGTTCGCCGTCGGCGGCTGCGCGCCGACCAGACGGTGGACGTCCCCGATGCTGTAGGCCGCCCGGTAGAGGTAGTTGCCGGAGAACTTCGCCCCCCTGGGGCTGACCCAATTGTAGCCGCTCGCGCAGGCCTCATAGTACCAGCCCCAGTAGCCGCCAGGGTTCACATTCGGCGAGATCTCCACCGGGTTGGCCGGGTTGCTGACGTTGAAGAGGTACTCCCGCTGGGGCACGCAGGAAACCGTGTCGTCGCCGCTGATGTAGAGATAGGGAACGCCCCCGGACGCCCGGGAGAAGCTCACCCGCGAGAGCGGCGGCTGGCCGCCCGGCACGTCGAGCACCTTGAGCTCCGGTGGCACGTTGCAGGCGCCGCCGGCGATGCACGACACGTCGTAGATCCGCACCTTGCCGAAGTTGCCGGCCGCCAGGTAGTAGGAGCTCCCCTCCTGCCACATGGCGATGCCGCGGGCGGGCTGCGCGCCGGTCATCACCTTGACGGGGGAGGTCGGAGTCGACACGTTCCAGATCTCGAACAGCCTGCCCGTGCCGAACGCGACGAACGGGCCCACGCCATGCACCGAGACCGGGCCGGAGACCGTTCCGACCCGGCCCTTGTACACGGCGCCGCAGGTGAAGCTGCCGCCGAAGCTGTCGTCGAGGCACTTGGTCTTCGTCTGGGCCTCGGTCAGGTCATAGAGGTACGCCCCGGTGCCGGAGATGGCGAACGCATACGCCCTGTTGCCCAGGTACGCGCTGTAGACAGCGGTGGAAAGGACGCCCGTGTCCTGGTAGTGGACGGTCGGGCCGGCCTTCTGCGACGTGTTCCAGATCGAGAACCCCTGCCCGTAGCTGGCGATGGCCACCACGTTGTCGTTGCCCGGGGGGGCGTCCAGCTCCTGCAGGTAGAAATCCTCGTCCGACTGGTACCAGACCGGCATCAGGCCGCCCTGTCCCTGGGTGGACGGGTTCGGGCCGTAGCCGTAGCCCACCAGCTGCGGATTGTCGGGGGTGGTGCGGGCGTCGAAGATCTCCAGGCCGCGGCCGGTCGCCACGAACACCCATCCGTTCTCGACGTCCACCGCGAAGTTGAACGGCTCGCTCTGCTTGGGATCGCGATGGAACGCGAAGCCGGTCATGTCGCCGAAGATGCCGCCAGGCTGCAGGGAGCCCCAACGAGCCGACTCCACCGGCACCGCCGGAGTCTTGGCCGGATCAAAGGCGCGGGCCGCCGGAGCCCCGGCCGTGAGACTGAGGACCAGGATCAGGAGCACAGCTCCCAGACGCGCGTGGGTGGACACTCGAGAGGGATCAATGTACATAAGGCTTCCTCCTGCCTGAATGAAGGCCCTCATCTCCTGCGCAGCAGCGATGTTCGTTGCGTGCTGACCTGGCGATTCGGCGTCTTCCGCACTGCCTCCCGGAGCCGGGGGACACTGCGCAATCGCCGCACGGGCGAAGAGAGCGGAGAGGAGCGGGTGCTGTCCGCGAGGGACAGCACCCATTCCGTTGTCGTAGCCGTCAGCTCTTCCCTTACGGGAAGGGGATGAAGATGAGGGTCGGGTTGTTGGCGTTGTCGAGCTGGATGCCGTCGAAGCCGACGCTGAAGCGGCCCGTCGCATCCATCACCGTGGTCAGCCACATCTGGGCATACGGATCCTGGTAGGCCGGAAGAACGTCCGAGCCCCACTGCAGGTTCAGGTAGGCCCAGCCGAAGTCGAACGGCGTCAGAAGCTCCGTCTCGACGTCGACACGCTGCGCCTCGTTCGGGATCACGATGTCCTCATCGCAATCGAAGCCCGAGGGGCAGTTCTCGCTCGTCACCACCTGCTCGGTCTCGTCGAAGACGCCGATCTGAGCCGCGTCGAGCGGATACCACTCGTTCGGACCCTGCAGGTTGCAGTTGTAGCTGGTCGCGGAAACCGAGCTGCCGCCCTCGCGCCAGACCAGGAAGTCCGTGCCGCCGTTGAAGCCGCCGCCGTTGAGGTAGCGGGCAGCCATCGTCGTCGGCAGGGCCTCGCGGGAGTCGATCGCGGTGGCGCCGTTGTAGCGGCCGTAGAAGGTGTGGTCGCCCGCCACGAAGCAGGTCGGGCAGGACTCGATGTGCACCAGCGTCTCGCCCTGGGCGAAGTTCTGGGCCGAGTTGACGTAGAAGTAGTCACCCCAGAGCACGTTCTGGTCGGTGAGCACCGTGTCATAGAGGGGGAACTGGCTCGGGAACAGCACGTTGCACGAGTTGACCGTGTCCACGGTCACGTAGCCGCGCAGGATGTTGTCCTTCTTCTTCGAGCCGTAGCAGGTGCCGAACGTCGGCGACGCGTTGCCCTGCAGGACCGCCTGCAGGTGGGCGCGGAAGGCCGCGTTCAGAGCCGGGTTCGAGTACGGCAGCGTGCCGCCGCAGCTCGCGAAGTTGATGTCCTGCGACAGCGGGCCCTTCGGGCTGATCTTGTCGCCGGCATCCTGACCCGCCGACGCCGTCCGCGGCAGGTTGCCGGTCTGGAGGATGTCGCGCAGGTTGATGGTCTGGACGTCGTAGCCGGTCAGGTAGACGTCGAAGTCGAGGACCGGGACCGACTGGTCGGACCACACGGTGACGTGCGCGAGCACGGCCGTGGCCGAGGCGTTGTTGACCGAGAACAGGGTGTTGACACCCTCGGTGCTGTTCAGGTCGACCTCGAAATACGGGAGCAGCAGGGTGGCGGCGGGCACGTCGTCGACCGTTCCGATGACGGCGAAGGCCTGACCGCCCAGACCCAGCAGGCCCACGAGAGCGAGACACAGACAAAGCTTCTTCATTGCGACAACCTCCTTCGATGCAGTTTTGGATACTCCCTGATATCAACGCGGGGATTCTACCTCAGCGGGGCCTCCCCTGAACAGGAATGTCTCGGGCAGGCGAACCATTTCGAACAGGACCGCCACCAGCTCCCCCCGCTCCCCGGTCCGGTTCGGATTGTGGAACTCCCAGACCACCCGGCCCGCCCGGGTGACCTCCAGAGCGCGCCCGGCCTCGGATTCGGTGATCAGCGTGTTCCCGTTCGGCAGGCGCTGGCACGAGCCGAGCGTCTTCGAGAACAGCTCCTGCCCGGGCCTGCCGCCGAACTGCCAGCGCACCCCGCCGGTCCGCGGATCGAGCTCGATCACCCGCGAGCGATCGCCCCCGGGGCCGCGGTTGTCGAAAAGCAGAAGGCCGCCGTCGTCCAGCAACGTCGGCTGGTGCTGGCGCCGCCAGCTCCCCGTCCTCGCCCAGACGATCTCCTCCCGCTCCGGATCGAGGACGGCCAGCGCGTCGAGCTTGAGCACCGACAGCAGGACGTTGCCCTTGCGGAACGCCGGGTCCAGACGCGCGTGCCGGCCGTCCAGGACCTCCAGCGTATTCGTGTGGAAGATGTCCCCGGCACTCTCCATCTGCCGCAGGAGCGGGACGAAGCGCGAGCGCTCGAACGCCTGCAGGAGCGGGATCCGCCGCTCCAGCCCGCCGTCCGGCCCCAGCACCGTCACGAAGTCCTCCAGCACCCCTTTCCTGCCGGTCCGGTCCAGGACCCAGATGCGGCCGTCGGCCAGCACCTGCAGGTCATGGTGGAAGCCGCCGCGCCGCGACCAGAGAACGGTCGAACGGGCGTCCAGCTTCACGATCCCCAGCCCCTCGTAAATGGCCAGGAGGTCGCCGTTCGGGAACAGCCAGGCCCGGCGCCAGTACTCCAGCTTCGCCATGCCGGGTTCGGCCGCGAGCTCCGGCCAGAGCCGCCGCAGAGGCTGGCGCCAGCGGTGGAGCGTCCGGCCCCCGCGGTCCATCAGCACCGCTTCCGCTGCATGGCCCGAGAGGTAGAAGTTGAGGCCCGGCGATACCGCCGCCGGATCGCGCACCACGACGAGCGGCCGGCTCTCCGCGTTTCGATAGCCCTGGAGATACGGCAGGACCCGCCACTTGCCCTCCGCGGCAAGCAGGAGCGCCGCGCAGAGCAGCCCCAAAGAAAAAGCCGCCGGCAGCGCCGGCGGCTTTGCAGCGAACGGACGTCTCGGGGCGGGGCTTCGGCCGCTACCGCGTCTCACCCTGGATGTAGAACGGGTCGTTCGTCTTGTTGTTGACCACCTGGGCCGCGGCGAGCGCCTTGCCGCTCTTGACCACGACCTGGATGGTGAAGCCGCCGGCCACGCCCTTCTTGCCGGTCAGCGGATGCTGCGTCGGGCTGAACTGCCGCAGCTTGCCCGCGCCGACCGCCGCGTTGGCGATCCGGCCGAGCTCCTTGCCGTTCAGGCCGCGGTAGATGATGTCGTAGGTGCCCGCCTGGCCGCTCGGGTTGAAGAGCCAGACGGTCGTGCGGTAGTTGCTGTCGTGGCGCAGGCCGACCAGGTAGTGGACCTCGCCGGCTGCGGCGGCATCCTCGTCGGTGAAGGCCGCCATGGACAGCCCGAAGCGCGAGCCGGGGTTCGCCTTCGTGGTCAGGTAGCTCTCGCCCTGCACCACCGGGAAGAGGCTGTCCGGCGCGTCGCTTTCGACGGTCACCAGACCCACCGCATCGTTGAGGTTCCACTTCTTGCCGACGTTCTCCACGCGCTCCGTCTCACCCGGCTGCAGGGTGAGCTTGAGCGGCGCCGTGGGCTGGCTGGTCGGACCCGCGGAGAGGAAGCTCACGTCCGCGAGCGCCACCTGCGCGCCGGTGTTGGAGAGCACCACGTCGCTCTGCCAGTAGCTCTTGTTCAGGCCCTTCGTGCTCATCGCGCCGAGGAGATAGAGCCTGGCCTTGCTCGACGTGCCGACGCCCACGTACGAGGGGTCCTTCGAGACCGTCCGCACGTTGGCGCCATAGGGGTAGAGCTGCCTGCCGCTGACGGTCTCCACCTCGACCCGGTAGTCGGTCTCGGTATCGACGCCGAACAGCGACTTGATCTCGGAGCGCTGGTACTGCCGCTGCGCGAAGCCCGACAGGTTCAGGTCGCCGCTCGGCGTGCCGATCGGCTGGCCCAGCTTGTCGAAGAACTTCAGGCGGTAGACCGCCGGCTCGGCGTTCGGGTTGCTGATGCCGAAGTACGCCTGCTGGCTGGTGTTGTCGTGCAGGCCCACCAGGTACTGCACCCGGCGGCCCGTGACCGCCGCGGCCGCGGCCTCGTTGCCCACC
>JBJMGZ010000199.1:0-9638 GCA_045807605.1 Thermoanaerobaculia bacterium
CGTCGCGGTCAGCCAGGATCTCGTTGCCGAGGCTCAGACTGCCCAGAGTGAGCCGGGTCTGCGGCGGCTTCTTCCAGGCCGGAATCGCCGCCTTGACCGGAACGATGTCTGCGACCGGCCGGCCGTTGCGGTACACGCGAACCGTCTCGCCGCCCTCGACAGCGTCGAAAAAGGCCTTGGCGTGGTTTCTCAAATCGGTGAAGGTGGTCTCGCGCATGCCGCCATTCTCCCAGATCCGGATGGCGTCTGTCCATAGATCTGTACATCGTGAATGCCGGCCCTCCCTGGGACTGCTACACTCCCCTGGAACCTATTCCGGCTTCTGCCGCCGAGGCCAAGGCGCGGAAAGCCAAGCGGAAGGTCGAGAAGAAGAAGCGGAAGCGGAGGCGCCGGTAGGGGCAGGGCAGGGGCCGGCCCAGGGCCAGAGTTGATCTGGCCGAGATCCCCCGGTACTATGACTGGAAGCATCACCTCAAGAGGAAAAGGCCATGGAAGTACATCTCTCCGAAGATCTCGAAAGACTGGTCCAAGAAAAGGTGGAGAGCGGTCGTTATCGCTCGCCCGCCGAGGTGATCAGTAAAGCCCTGCACGTGCTGGACGAGCAGGACCAGGAGCTCGATGCACGAGCGACGGCATTCAAGGCAGAAATAGAAAAAAGACTGGAAAGCGGCCCAGCGACGCCAATGGATTTTTCGGCGCTCAAGAGACGCATCCACGAAGAGGTTGAGGCCCGGAAAGCCGACCAGCCTGGATGAATACCGTCAAGAAGTATCTGGCAGCCGAGCGGGATTTGATCGAGATTGGTATCTATATCGCCCAGGACAGCCCGGTCAACGCTGACCGCTTCATCGAAGCCATCGAAAAAGAGTGTCAGAAGCTCGCGGACTCTCCCTTCGTTTTGGGTAGGAGATGCGAGGGGTTGCACCCCGATCTGAGGCGGCATAATTTCAAGCGCTACGCGATCATCTACAGGCCCGTCCCGGACGGGATCGAGTTGGTCGGGGTTTTCCAAGGCAGCCGCGACCTGGAGGCGATGTTCGAACGGCTCAATGAGCGGGTGACGACCCGCTCCAAGGGTGACCATGGAAAACGACGACACCGGTGACGATTGGTTTGAACGATGGTGGGCGGCGACGCCGGAAAACAAATTGGAGCTGATCGATGGGCAGCTCATCATCAGCACGATGGCGGGCAGCCGGCGAATCGCTTGGATCTTGCTGGAGGACCATGGCCCTGCGCTGGCTTTGCCGCTGGCTTCACCCGATCTCTGGTGGGAGGCCTTGCGGCAGGCGTTCGATCCGCAGCCAAAGCCCCGGACTCCCGAGGAGTGGACCGAATGGGCGGCGACGTTCGAGCACGACCCGGAACCGCCGCCGGCCGGGCCGCTCGGCTCCGCAGAGCATCGACGGGCCTATGAGCTATTGCGGCAAGGCCTTTATCGGTTTGACGGCCGCAGTGGTCTGGGCCGGTCCTCGGGCCGGGATTTCGTCATCCGCCTGGGAGAGAACGGTCTGACACCGGACCTGCTGTTCATGGACCGGGCCTGCCTGCCGAACCTCCACGAGTACTATCTGGATGGTCCGCCTCCGCTCGTCATCGAGATCACCCTGGATGGCAGTGCCGAGGAGGACCGGGGCCGCAAGCGGAGTCTGTGCGAGAGCGCAGGCATTCCCGAGTACTGGCTCGTCGAGGCCGCCGCAGGAAACCACCTTCTTCCGCCTGGGGCCGGATGGCCGCTACCATCGCGCCGCGCCGGATGATCGGCTCGTCTACCACTCCGCCGCCGTGCCGGGTCTCGCCCTGTCCCTGCCGCATCTCTGGACGATGGACGGGCCGGACCGGGATCAAATCTGCTTGCCCTTTCTGACTCCCGTGCACCGGGATGACCGGCCTCAGCTCCAGCGCGATCGCGATCGCACGGAGCTGGAGTGGGACTCTCTGCCCTTCGTCCCGCGGATCGGCTTGGAGCCCGTGCCGATCCGGTTTGCCGAATTCATCTCCTGGTGCCCCCGGGCCAAGTTCGAGAACTTCGGTGGCGGCCTGGTCATCGACAGCCGCGAGGGAACGCGCCGCTGCCTGGGAATGCTGCTGATGACCCTGGGCCTCGTCGAAGCGGTCAAGCTGGCGTCACCGCGGGAATGGGTGACGTTTCTTTACCCGGAGCCCTATCAGGCTCTTGTTCGTCAGCAGACAGAAGATTTCATGGCCGATGCGGAGTACAGCTCATCGGAGCTGCACGGTGATCAAGAGTACGTCAGTGGCAAGATCCCCCAGCTTCCGGAGGTGTTTGAGGGGGGCGATGATCTGGCGGAGTGTCGGCAGAGCTTGACCGAAGCCGTCCGAAATCGAGTCTTGTTGAGGATCGCTCGTCGGCAGGATGGGCATGAACAAGCCCAAGGTCAGACTGGTCCCCGGGCTTCGTCGAGCCGTTGAGCGCGGGCGACCGGCAGACCTACGGGCTCCGACCCTCGCCGGAGCCCTCGGCCGGTACCTCCGCGGGATCGAGAGTGGCTTCGTCGATCCGGGTCTGGTATTCGTCCAGCAGCTTGCCGAAGCTCGGCTCGGCGGTCTTCCACCAGTCGGCGAAGGTCTGGTCTCCCGCCCGGACGGCGCTCAGCCTCTCGATCGTGGTCGCTCCTCCGGCTTCGGGGACGTAGGTTTCGACGACCTGGAAGGTCAGCTCCAGCGGCTGATCCTTGTGATCCACCAGGAAGATCTCCATTCCGCGTTCGAGGAAGAACGACGCGCTCTTGCCGTCCGGCTGGCGGATCACCGCGTGCAGGTAGTCGCCCGCCTCGAAGCCCACGAATGTGCCCGTGAGGCTCTTCGTCTCCAGAACCTTGTCTGGAGTCTGCTCCGCTGGATTGGGGGAGGGCTCGGCCTCGGCAGAGACCCCGGAGGACGCGGTCGCCTGTGGCTCGGTGTCCGGCGCAGGTTCGCGGCAGCCCACAAGCAGACCGAGCAGGATCACGGCAGCGGACGTTGTCTTCATCGCGGTCGCGATTAGAGCACGGAAGCGGTCTGAAGGGGCGACGGTGGCGGGAGTCACTCCCGATTGAAGCCTGGCCCAACGGGCGGGACCCCAGCCCAAGGGGTGCTGTCACGGGCATCAGGCGTTCAGGTATCATACTTCCCATGAAGGCACGGCTCATCGAATCGAATCCCGCCGTCATGATGGGCAAGCCCGTGATCGCCGGGACCCGCATCACGGTCGAGCTGATCCTGGAAAAGCTCGCGGCTGGCGAGTCGGTCGAGCAGATCCTCGAATCCCATCCCCGCCTGACCCGGGAAGCCATCCTGGCAGCCCTCGACTTCGCTGCCCAGGCGCTACGGGCCGACGTCGTCTATCCGGTGTCTCGCGACGCCGCATGAGGCTCGTCGCCGACGAGAGCGTCGACGGTCCGATTGTCGAGCGGCTGAGAGCCGAGGGGCATGAGGTCCTCTACGTTGCCGAGCTCGATCCCGGGATTACCGATGAGGTGGTCCTGGAACAGGCCAGAGCGGCCGGCTACCTGTTGATCACCTCCGACAAAGACTTCGGCGAGTTGATCTTTCGGCTGAGGAAGCTCCCCGGTGGTGTCATCCTGCTCCGCTTGGCAGGTCTCACCAACCTTCGGAAGGCCGAGATCGTCGCTTCGGCAATGCAGGACTACGGCGACGCCATGGTCAAGGCCTTCACCGTCGTCACGCCTGGTAACGTTCGCATCCGTCAAAGAGTCGAGCCTCCGGAGTAGCCCGGGAGCTTGATACCCAAAACTGCGTACAAGCCCAGAGAGGGGGCAGGCCCTCTACACTCGCACGGCACCTGTTCGGTTTCATTCGGGCCGGGCACCTGTAGCCTCTTCCTCGTCGAGGATGCGCTGGATCTCCGCGTTGCGCACGGCCGGAAGGGCGCGGCCCGTGGCCGCTCGCGCGACCGGTAGCTCGCTGCGCTTACGCCTGGATGGTGCAGCCTGTGAAGGCGTCCCCCTCAACCCCTGCTCGACATAGCTGGCGATGAGATCCTTCAACTTCAGGCCGTCGAGCGCGGCCTTGGCCTTGGCTTGGCGGAAGAGCTCTTCGGGGAGATCGATGGTGGTCCTCATGAAGGCATTTTTTGTGCGTTTGTGCGCGGGGGTCAAGTCGGGAACCTACCAGGACGAGCCAGCAACACAACCGATCGGCTCCGGGCTTGGCCCCTTGCTCTCGCGCGAGGTGGCCGCCGTGGGGAAACGGGGGGAGACCGTGCGGAATCCGGGGGACGCCGTGCGGAACGTAGGGGGAGGCCGTGAGGACAACGGGGCGCGACGCGAGGAAGGCGGGGGAGGACGTGAGGAGGCCGGGGGAGTGCCTGCGTCAGTCCCCCGGCCGGATCGTCACCTTGACGCTCGCGCGGCCGAAGTAGATCTCGTCGCCGGATTGGATTTTCACTCCCCGGGCGTCGCGCCCGCTCACGTCGATCGTGCGGCCGTCGCGGAAGATGCGCGTGCTGGAGGCTCCGGGCTCGGCGCGCAGGCGCAGCTCTCCCGAGGCTTCGTCGTAGAGGATGCGGGCGTGCTCGCGGGAGACAGTCTGGTTGACCTCTCCCTCTTCCTGGAAGGCCACGTCGTTGCGGCGCCGCACCCGGCCCTCTTCATCCGCGATCTCTTCCATGCGCCCGATGTGGATCCGGCCGGCGGGGAAGGAGTAGACCTTGCGCGTGGCGGCGCCCTTGAGCACGGTCAGCTCCAGGGTCGGGCGGTCGGCTGCCAGAGAGGGAGAGGGCATCGCCACGGTGCCGGCGCTGGAGATCAGGGTCGGCAGGGCGGGCGCGAGAGGCTTCGCGGCTCCCGCCGATCGTTCGGCGCGCTCGAAGCCGATCAAGTAGCGGCGGTCTCCGAAGGCGGGGCTCGCCTCGTCGGTGACCTCGACTTGCACGTCCAGGTCCGGCGGCACCGGGCAGCCGCGCTCGGCGATCCTTTCGCGGATCTCGGCGGGCAGGTCCCAGGCGTCGCCGACCAGGGCCTCGAGCTCGTCCTTCTCTCTCGGACCGGGGGCGAGGAGCCGGATGCGCAGGCGGTTGAAGGGGAAGACCCGCTTGCCGCCTCCGGCCGAGACGATGCGCGACTCGACCTCGTCGAGCACGGCCCGGCGGATCTCCATCGGCTCCGTGCCCGTGGGCCAGGGGCGCGTCCAGCGCCGGACCGCCTCGAACAGCTTGTCCATCTTCGTCATTCTCTCTCCTCGACCTGCGGCTCCGGGGCTCCCATCAGCCCCAGCGCGGCCGCGGCCTGCACGATCTCGCCGCTGGCCTGGGCCGCCAGCCGGCCGCCGTAGCCGCCATGCTCCACGATCACCGCGAAGGCGATCTTCCTGCCGCTGCTCCCGTACGGAGTGAAGCCGATGAACCAGGAGTGCGAGCGCTTGCCCTGCACCTCGGCCGTGCCGGTCTTGCCGGCGATCGGCGGCGAGACCCCGCCCAGGATGCGCGCGGCCGTGCCGTTGGTCACCACCCGGCGCATCGCCCGCGCCAGGAACGCGGCCGACGGCTGCGACAGGATCGGCACCGGCTCCTGCTGCGGCTCGCTCTTGTCGAGCACCCGCCGGCCCTGCGGCATGGAGCCGCCCCTCGCGATCGCCGCTGCGACCCGCGCCATCTGGAACGGCGTCGCGATCACCTGCCCCTGGCCGTAGGCGGCCTGCGGCAGCGCGTCCTTGAGAGCCTCCGGCGTGTTGGGATTCGCCACCCGGATACCCAGCATCTGCGCGGTCTCCAGAAGCGCCTCCGGACCCACTTCATAGGTGCCGAGCTGCGCGAAGTAGGCGTTGCACGAGACCGTGATGCCCTTCATCAGGTCCACCTCGCCGTGCGGCGTCTTGTCGGTGGGATCGTCGCGGATCGCCCGGCCCCAGCCGCGCACCCGGTTGCCCACCCGGCCGTCCGGGAGGAGCTGGCAGACGAAGGTCTTCTGCGCCACGGCCGGGTCCTTGCGCAGCGCCGCCATGGCCGTGACCATCTTGAAGGTCGAGCCCGGAGGATAGATGCCGTAGCGCGCCCGGTCGATCAGCTCGGATTCGGTATCTTCCGGGGTTTCCACCACCTTGACCGGCATGCGCTCCGGCCAGGGATAGCTGGCGCTCGCGAGCACCTCGCCGGTGTCGGCGTCGAGGACGACCGCGGCGGCACCGTAGCCCGACTGGGCCGAGATCCGCCGCAGGATCTCGGCCGTCCGCATCTGGAGCCGGGCGTCGATCGTGAGCTTCAGGTCGCGCTCGCGCTCCAGGATCTTCCTGACCGCCTTGTGCTCCGGCTGCCAGCGGTGGCGGAGCAGCGGGACGATCTCCGTGTAGTCCCGGCGCACCTGCTCCGTGACCGTGCCGTCCGGCTGCTTGACGGAGACCAGCTCCGCGAAGTCGTCGTAGCCCTGCAGCCGGATGCGCGCGTCGCGCTCGGCGTAGGAGGTGTTCGTCGCGCCCCAGTTGACCCGCGAGCGCAGGTCGCCCAGCAGGTGGAACGTCCGGCCGCCGAAGGGGTAGAAGCGCTCGGGGCCTTCGCCCGGTCGTCGGGGCCGGCCCGGGTCGAAGGCGGCGCCGAGGGTCGAGAGCGCCGTTTTGTGCTTCTGCAGGTCCTGCGGATCGCTGGTCGCGAGCGGCAGGCCGTTGCGGTCGAGGATCGAGCCGCGGGGGATGGTCGCGGCGATGTCCTCCAGCCGCGGGTTGTACTGGAAGCGGCGCTGGCCGTCCCCCTGGAGGGTGAGCGCGCCGCGGGTGACCACCCGGTTCGGCCGGATGAGCTGCACCCAGGCCGAGCGCAGCACGATCGCCATCCCGGCCGCGGCGAGCCCCATCGCCACCCAGCGGAGGGCCCGGTCGAACTTGACCGTGGCATCTGCCGCTGCCGGCCGGGCGGAGAGCCCGAGGATGATTCCGAAGAGGAGGAAGTTGGCCAGCATGGCCGAGCGCCCGAAGCTCAGGAAGGGGGAGACCACGCCCGAGAGCGGCACCAGCCCGACCACGCCGCCCGCGATCAGGAGAATGTGGAGCGCTGTCAGCACCGAGAGGCCGAGCGCCAGGAAGAAGCCGTAGATCGTGCCCGCCCGCCGCGCCGCGCGCAGGCCGCGCCAGACCAGGGCGGCGTAGAGCCCGAGAACCGCGAGAAGGCCGAGGAAGCCCAGCTCCTCGCCGATCGCGGCGAGCACCATGTCCGTGTGCGCTTCGGGCACCCGCCCCGGCTGCCCGAGCCCGAGGCCGGTGCCGGAAAGCGAGCCGCCGGCGAGCGCCCAGAGCGACTGCGCCAGGTGGTCGCCGCCGCGAAACGAGTTGTCCCACGGCGACATCCACATCTGGATGCGGCCGGTGACCGTGTGCGGCACGCCGAGCTCATAGCCGACCCAGAAGCCGGCCAGGATCACGAGCGTGCCCAGCACCAGCATCACCGGCCGGCCGCGCGCCACGCAGTAGAGGATCAGGAAGAGGAAGGCGAGCACCAGGGCCGGCCCCAGGTCGCGCTGCAGGAAGAAGAAGGCGAGCACCGCGCCCATGGCGAGCACCGGCGGCAGCGCGTACTCCGCCTTCGGCAGGCCGAGCCTGGAGAGGAACCCGGGCAGGCGGCGCTCCGGCAGCTCGCGCAGGAACTCCCAGCGGTCGAAGAAGTAGGCGGCGAGGAAGAGCACGACCAGGATCTTCACCGCCTCGACCGGCTGGAACCCGAACAGGTTCACCTTGGCGTCGCTGCCGCCCGGACCGCTGCCGAAGAGGATCAGCAGGACCGAGAGACCCAGCGCCGCGAGGAGCGGCAGGAAGGTCATGCGCCGCAGCGGCGAGCGCTCCCAGTCCACCTGGCTGCCGGCGAGGAGCAGGAGGCAGCCGATCAGCACGCCCTGGGCGAACGGCCGGTAGAGGCTGAGGTCGCGCAGCGGATCGCGCACGCTCACCATGATCATGAGCCCGATGCCGGTGAGCACCAGGAGCATGGGGAGGATCAGCTCGTCGCCCGGGAACCGCCGCGCGCGCCAGGCCACGTGGACGAGCAGGAAGCCGGCGAGCATAACCCCGGCCCAGAGCCAGAGCGAGGAGCGGAGCTGGCGCGGGTTGCGCACGACCAGGTGGGGTTTCAGCTCGCGCAGCTCGGCTAGGGTGAGCAGGCGGACGGTCAGCTCCTCAGAGGTCACGGAGCCGCGCAGGCCCTCCAGGCGTTCGCGCAGGCGGGGGAGGCGCCGCTCGCTCTCGATCTCGGCGGCGGGCACGCGGATCTTGGCCAGCTCGCCCACGTTGGGCAGCGGCCCCTCCTGGGTGCGCTTCCAGATCCGGCGGGCGATGAAGGCGCGCTCGACCGGCTCGCTGACGAAGCCGAGGAGGGGCAGGAGGTCCTCGGGCTGGCGCAGGTCGTTGAGGTTGAGCACCTGGCCGCTCGCCAGGCCCGCCTCGACCTCGGCCAGCGGCTTGGATACGGCGAGGTAGGCGAGCAGGAGGCCGAGGAGGACCACGGCGAGGCCGCCGCCCAGGAGCGCCATCTCCCTGTTGCGCGCCGCGGGCCGCAGCCCGGGAACGGTGTAGCCGGCCGGCTGGCGCTGGCGGCGCTCGGCGGCGGTGCTGCGGGTCACGGCCATGAGGGCTTCCTACCCATCGGGCCCCTGCCTTCCCTCGTCGACCGTGACCCCGAAGAGCTCTTCCAGGAAGCCGGGCGTCTCCAGCACGCGCAGGCGCGTCTGGACCTGGTCGAGGCGGTCGTGGGCCCGGGCGCGGTTGGTCTTGACGTCGGCGTAGCCGATGGCGTCGTCGTAGAAGTTGATCGCCTGGAGGAGGTTGTCGCGGGTCTTTTCCAGCAGCTCGGCTTCTCCTTCGGTGCCGCGCGCCCGCTGCGCGCGCGCCCAGAGCTCCTCGGCGCGCATGCGGTAGCCGTCGCCCTCCATGGTGCGCTCGCGTTTGCCGAGGTGATAGCCGCGCTTCTCCAGCTCCACGAGCGCCTTCTGGAGCTGGTCCAGGTCGGGCCGCTCGTAGGCGTAGACGCGGGCGAGACCCAGGTAGGGGTCGGGCCAGTCCTTGTCGCGGCGCGCCGCCTCGCGGAACCCCGAGATCGCGGCGTCGACCTTCTGGTTCGCGGTCTCCCGGTCGCCCTTCTGCTTCAGGGTCTGCGACTCGATGCGGTCCAGGTGCGCCTTGGTGTAGTACATCTTGGCGCGCACCTTGCGGTCGAGGTAATTGAGCTCGACCGCTCCCCGGAGGTAGTCGTTGGCCGCCCGCCAGCCGCGCTCGCGGGTGCTCGGGAAGTCGCCGTGGTAGCCCTCGAGGATGCGGTCGGCCGAGGTCACCAGCGCCTCGCGCAGCTCGTCGCGCACCCGGCCCATCGTGGGGTTGAACATCCCGAGCCAGGAGATCTTCCGGTAGTCCGCGAGGATCGCGAGCAGATCCGGATCGGTGTCCGTGACCAGGGCGCGCTGGAGGTCCTTCGCCTCCCCGCGGATCCAGACCTGCGACATGCCGAAGAAGAGCAGCAGCGCGCCGGCCAGGGCGAGCCGCCAGCGCCTGCGGCGGCGCTTCGGCCTTTCGGAGACGTCCGGCTGCGGACCGGGCGTCGCCCCGAGCAGCTCCTCCAGCGGCGGCGGCGGGGGAGGGGGGGCGGCCTCCGGCTCCCAGGTCCGGCGCGTGGAATCGAGATCGGCGGCGACCGGCCGGTCCGT
>JBJMGZ010000200.1:0-8795 GCA_045807605.1 Thermoanaerobaculia bacterium
CTTGACCTGGTACGAAGGGATCGAGATCTTCCGGCCGTCGACATGCACGTGGCCGTGCCGGACGAGCTGCCGCGCCTGGGCGCGCGACGCGGCAAACCGGAGGCTGTAGACGACGTTGTCGAGGCGCCGCTCGAGCTGCACCAGGAGGTTCTCGCCGGTGATCCCCTTGCGGCGATCGGCCTCGGCGAAATAGTTGCGGAACTGGGACTCGAGCACTCCGTAGATACGCTTGACCTTCTGCTTCTCGCGGAGCTGCAGGCCGTAGCCGAGCGTCCGGCGGCCGCGCCGCGTGCCGTGCTGTCCGGGCGGGAAGTTCCGCCTCTCGACCGCGCACTTCTCCTTGAAGCAGCGGTCGCCCTTCAGAAACAGCTTCATCCGCTCCCGGCGGCACAGCCGGCAAACGGGTCCCGTATATCTTGCCACTTTGAGCTCTCCTTGACGTCCTCTCCCCGATGCTACGGGGACTTCAACCTGGGAAGACGCCTGACGAGCCCCCCGGCACACCCGGGAAGGCTCCGCGGCGGTTCCGACCTGCTGTGACTTACACCCGGCGGCGCTTGCGCGGCCGGCAGCCGTTGTGGGGGATGGGGGTCACGTCCTTGATCGACTTGACCTCCAGGCCCGAAGCCTGGAGCGCGCGGATCGCCGACTCGCGGCCCGCACCCGGTCCATTGACCAGGACGTCCACCGAGCGCATCTGCACGTCCTTGACGCTGGCGCCCGCGTTCTGCGCGGCGACCTGGGCCGCGAACGGCGTGCCCTTGCGCGACCCCTTGAACCCGATCCGCCCGGCCGACGACCAGGAGAGGAGGTTCCCCTCCGGATCGGTGAGCGAGACGATCGTGTTGTTGAAGGTGGCCTGGATGTGAGCCACCCCGTGCGGGACGTTGCGCTTCTCCTTGCGCTTGCCGCTCTTGCGGTCCTTCTTCTCGACTTTGGCCATCGTTGGTCTCCTGGCTCCTGCCTACTTCTTGGTCGCCTTCTTCTTGCCGGCGACGGCGCCGCGGCGCGGACCCTTGCGGGTACGGGAGTTGGTCTGGGTCCGCTGGCCCCGGACCGGCAGCCCCTTGCGGTGGCGCACCCCCCGGTAGCTGCCGATCTCCATCAGGCGCTTGATGTTCTGGCTGACCTCCTTGCGCAGGTCGCCCTCCACCCGGCCCTCGTCCTGGATGACCTTGCGGATCCGGCGAGCCTCGTCCTCCGTGAGGTCCCTCACCTTGGTGATGTCCGGCACCTCGGCCTTCGCCAGGATGTCGCGCGAACGCGAGCGTCCGATGCCGTAGATGTACGTGAGCCCGATCCAAACCTGTTTGTTCTGGGGCAGGTCGACCCCTGAGATACGTGCCATGTCTTACCTACCCCTGACGCTGTTTGTGTTTCGGGTTCTCGCAAATGACCCGCACGACGCCCTTGCGGCGGACGACTTTGCATTTCGGGCAGATCCGCTTCACCGACGAACGTACTTTCATGACCGACTTCCTTTCACCCGCCTACTTCAGACGGTAGACGATCCGGCCCCGCGTGAGGTCGTAGGGAGACAGCTCCACCAGGACCCGGTCGCCCGGCAGGATGCGGATGAAGTGCTTCCTCATCTTGCCGGAGATGTGCGTCAAAACCTGGTGCTTGTTGTCCAGCTCCACGCGGAACATCGCGTTGGGGAGCGGCTCGATCACCGTGGCCTCGACCTCGATCGCCTCTTCTTTTTTGGACAAACGCTCTTCTCTCCTGTCTCAGCTCAAGCCCAGCACCTTGGCCCCCGACGAGGTCACGGCCACCGAAAACTCGAAGTGGGCCGACCGCGAGCCATCCACGGTCCGCGCCGTCCAGCCGTCGGCATCCATCCGGACGCCCGCCTTGCCGGCATTGACCATCGGCTCGATCGCCAGCACGAGCCCGGGGCGGAGCTTCGGCCCCTTGCCCGGCTTGCCGAAGTTCGGCACCTGCGGCTCCTCGTGCAGCGACGTCCCGATCCCGTGACCCGAAAACTCGCGCACCACCGAGAAGCCGTGCCGCTCGGCGTGCCGCTGGACCGCGTGCCCGATGTCCGAGAGGCGCCCCCCCGGACGGACCTGCTCGACGGCCAGGCGAAGAGCCTCCTCGGTCACCTTGAGGAGACGCCTCGCCTCGTCGTCGACCTCGCCCACCGCGAACGTGCGCGCCGCGTCGCCGTAGTACCCCTTGTACAGGGCGCCGCAGTCGATGCCGACGATCTGCCCCCCCTTGAGAGGAACATCGTTCGGGATGCCGTGCACGATCACGTCGTCGACCGAGATGCACAGCGTCGCGGGATAGCCCCGGTAGTGCAGGAAGGCCGGCACCCCGCCCGCGCCGCGGATCACCCGCTCGGCCAGGCGGTCCAGCTCGCGCGAAGTCACGCCCGGAGCGATGATGGCGCCAACCTCGTCCAGGACCTTGAGGACGATCCGGTTGGCCTGGTCCATCAGCTCGATTTCGCCGGGGGTCTTCAGCACCATCAGCCGTTCACCCCCAGCGCAATCAACATCTGGGACGTCACCTTGTCGACCGGGAGATTGCCGTCGATCGGGTAGAGCAGACCGCGCTCTCTATAATAACCGATCAGGGGCTCCGTTTTTTCCCGATACACCCGAAGTCGTTCGCGGACGATCTCCTCGCGGTCGTCGTCGCCCCGCCCGCGCAGCACCACCCGCCGCACCAGCTCCTCTGCCGGGACCTCCACCAGGAGGACCGCGTCGAGCTCCTGCCCGGCGCCCGTCAGGATCCCCTCCAGGGTGTGAGCCTGGGGGAGCGTCCGGGGGTAGCCGTCGAGGAGGAACCCCTGCCGGGCGTCGGCCCGGGCCAGCCGGTCCTTCACCACGTCGGCCATGGTCGCGTCGTCGACCAGCTCGCCGGAGGCCATGATCCCCTGCACCTTGCGGCCGAGCTCCGTGTCCGACGAGACCGCCTGGCGCAGCATGTCGCCGGTCGAGATCGCCGGCACGCCGAGCTGGCTCGCGAGCAGCTCCGCCTGCGTCCCCTTGCCCGCGCCCGGAGGGCCGAGCAGGACGATCCGGGGACGGCCGTTGCGCGCCATCCCCAGGCCCGGCATGGATTCCTGTTCAGCCCCGCCGACCACGGATGCGACCCTTTTTCATGAACCCTTCGTAGTTGCGCATGACGAGCTGGCTTTCGATCTGCTGGATCGTGTCCATCGCCACGCCGACCACGATGAGGAGCGAGGTGCCGCCGAAGTAGAAGTTGATCCCCAGACCCTCGGTGAACCACTCCGGGAAGAACGGGGCGAGCGAGCGCCCGATCCCCGGGATGCCGGCCACGTTGAAGCCGGTCAGGAGGAACTCGGGGAGGACCGTCACCGCGGCCAGGTAGGCCGCGCCCACCAGCGTGATCCGGGTCAGGATCCGGTCGATGTACTCCGCCGTCCGCTTGCCGGGGCGGATGCCGGGGATGAACCCGCCGTACTTCCGCATGTTCTCCGCCAGGTCGGCCGGGTTGAAGATGATCGATACGTAAAAGTACGAGAAGAAGATGATCGTGACCACCTGGAGCAGGTAGTAGACCGGCTCGCCCCAGCCGACGGCGCTCCCGACCCGCTGCAGCCACTCGCTCTTGAACATCCCGGCGATGACCGACGGCAGGGTCACGACCGAGCTCGCGAAGATCACCGGGATCACGCCGCCGGTGTTGACCCGCAGCGGCAGGTAGGTGCTCTGGCCGCCATAGACCCGGCGGCCCACGACCCGCTTCGCGTACTGCACGGGGATCCGGCGCTGCGCCCTCTCCATGTAGACGATGAACGCGACGACCAGGACCATGAACAGCAGCAGGATCAGGATGGTCAGGAACTGGAGGTTGCCGCGCTGCATGGCGTCGACCGTGTGGCCGATGGCCGGGATCAGGCCGACCACGATGCCCGCGAAGATGATCAGCGAGATGCCGTTGCCGATGCCGCGCTCGCTGATCTGCTCGCCCAGCCACATGATGAAGGCCGTGCCGGTGGTCAGCGTGATCACGGTCATGGCGCGGAAGCCCCAGCCCGGGTTCGGCACCAGCGCGGCGCCGCCCGGCGTGCGCTGGGCCTCCAGGAAGAGCGCGATGCCCGTGCCCTGGATGATCGAGATCAGCACCGCGCCGTAGCGCGTGTACTGGGTGATCTTCCGCCGTCCCAGCTCCCCTTCCTTGGACAGCTTCTCCAGGTAGGGCCACACCACGGTCAGGAGCTGCAGGATGATCGAAGCGGTGATGTAGGGCATGATGCCCAGCGCGAACACCGCGATCTTCTGCAGGCTGCCGCCCGTGAAGGTGTTGACGAAGCCGAGGAACGTCCCCTGCGCCTGCCGCATGAACTCGATCAGCGCCTGCGGGTCGACGCCCGGGGTCGGGATCTGGCACCCGATGCGGTAGATCGCCAGCAGCCCGAACGTGAACAGGACGCGCTTGCGGAGGTCGGGGATCGCGAAGATGTTGCGAAAGCTTTCGATCACGCCTGCAGCTCCTCACAGCTGCCGCCCGCCGCCTCGATCTTGGCGCGGGCGGACTTGCTGAACTTGTTCGCCGTCACCTTGAGCGCCTTGCCGATCTCGCCGTCGCCCAGCACCTTGACCGGCTTGCCGGAACGGACCAGGCCGCGCTCGGCCAGCACCTCGGGCGTAATATCGGTGATCTCCGGCGCGAGCTCGGCGAGCTGCGACAGGTTCACCACCGCGTAGTCGCTCTTGAAGATGTTGGTGAACCCGCGCTTCGGCACCCGGCGGATGAGCGGCATCTGGCCGCCCTCGAAGCCGAGGCGCTGCGCGTAGCCGGAACGCGACTTCTGACCCTTTTCGCCCTTGCCCGCGGTCTTGCCGAGGCCCGAGCCGGGACCGCGCCCGACCCGCTTCTTCGAATGCTTGCTCCCCTTGGCCGGGGACAGCTCGTGCAGTCTCATGATGGTTCCTCGTCAACTTCCAGCAGGTACCGGACCTTGTTCACCATGCCGCGGACGGCGGGGGTGTCCTCCCGCACGACCTCGTGACGGATCCGCCTCAGGCCGAGACCGCGCAGCACCTCGCGGTGCCCGCTCTTCGTGCCGATGCTGCTGCGCACCTGGCGGATCCGGATCTTCTTGCCTTCCTGGTTGTCAGCCATGTTCTAACTCCCTCAGGCGCCCGCTTCGGCGGTCTCGACGGTCGCCGGCTCGGCCGGCGCAGCCGGCGCCGCTGCCACCGGAGCCACCGGTGCGGACACCGCCGGGGTACGGCCGGCCACGCCGATGCCGCGCAGGCGCAGGGCATCCTCGGCCTGGCGCAGGCTGAGCAGCGCGTGGAAGGTCGCCTTGACCACGTTGTGGGGGTTGGTCGAGCCCAGGGACTTGGTCAGGATGTCCTGGATGCCCGCGGTCTCGATCACCGCCCGCACCGGACCGCCCGCGATCACGCCCGTGCCCGCCGAGGCCGGCTTCATCAGCACCCGGCCGGCGCCGAAGACGCCGATCACCTCGTGCGGGATCGTGCTGCCCTTGAGCGGCACCTGGATCATGTTCCGCTTGGCGATCTCGATGCCCTTGCGGATCGCCGAGGGCACCTCCTTCGCCTTGCCGGCGCCATAGCCGACGCGGCCGTTCCCGTCCCCGATCACCACCAGGGCAGAGAACGAGAAGTTCTTGCCGCCCTTGACCACCTTGGTCACGCGGTTGATGTGGACGACCTGTTCGAAAAACTCGCTCTCGCGCTCGAAGTCCCTGGCCAAGCTCTTCTCCTTCACGAACGACTTAGAATTGCAGACCCTTTTCGCGGGCGGCCTCGGCAAGGGCCTTGACGTTGCCGTGGTAGATGTAGCCGCCGCGGTCGAAGACGACCTTCTCGATCCCCTTCTCCTTGGCGCGCTCGGCCACCACCTCGCCAACCACCTTTGCCGCGTCCTTGTTGCTTCCCGCGCCGGTGAGCCGCTGCCGGATGTCCGCATCGGCGGAGCTCGCCTGGGCGAGAGTGTGGCCGCGGACGTCGTCGATCACCTGGGCGTAGATGTACTTCACGCTCTTGTAGATCGACAGGCGCGGCCTCTCGGCCGTGCCCTTCACCCGCACCCGCACCCGCTGATGGGCGCGCTCGCGGCGCTCCCGCTTCCTCTGAACCATTTTCGTCACGTGCTCGGTCATCGCCGATTCCTCACTTGCCTCCGGCCTTGCCGACCTTGCGGCGCAGGACCTCGTTCGTGTACTTGATGCCCTTGCCCTTGTACGGGTCGGGCCGGCGGAGGCCCCGGATCTCGGCCGCGACCTGCCCCACCTTCTGGCGGTCGGCGCCGGTCACGGTCACGCGGTTCGCCTTGGCCTCGATCTCGATCTTGATCCCCTCGGGGATGTCGTAGAGCACCGGGTGCGAGTAGCCGAGGGCGAACTGCACCTGCGGGCCCTTGACCTCGGCGCGGTAGCCGACGCCGACGATGTCGAGCTGCTTCGTGAAGCCGGCGGACACGCCCTGCACCGCGTTGGCGATCAGGGCCCGCAGCAGGCCGTGCCTGGCGCGCTCCGGACCGGTCTCGCCGGTGCGCTCGATCGTGACCACGCCGTCTTCGATCTTGACCGGGTAGCCCTCGAACAGCGGCTGCGCGACCTTGCCCCGCGGCCCCTCGGCCACCAGGGTCCCGTCCTCGATCTGTACCTTGGTCCCGCTGGGGACCGGGATCGGCATTCTTCCAATGCGCGACATCTTCGTTGTCTCCTACAAGCGTCCTACAAGCGTCCTACCAGAGCTCGCAGAGGATCTCGCCGCCGACCTTGCGCTCGCGCGCCTGGCCGTCGGTCAAGAGGCCCTGCGACGTCGAGACGATCCCAACGCCGAGGCCGTTGCGCACCGGCTGGATCTCGCCGGCCCGGCGATAGACCCGGCGGCCCGGCTTGCTGATCCGCTTCACGTTGTTGATGGCCGGCTCCCCTTCCCCGCTGTAGCGCAGGAAGATGCGCACCGAGTTCGTCGGTCCGTCGACTTCGATCTCCCGGTAGTTGCGGATGAAGCCCTCTTCCTTGAGGAGACGGCAGACCTCCAGCTTGAGCCGGGAGACCGGCACGTCGAGCCGGTCGTGCTTCGCCAGATGGGCGTTTCTGATCCGCGTCAGCAGATCCGAGATGGGATCGGTCATGCTCATTGCCAGTATTCTCCCCGAGCCGGCCTTTTTACCAGCTCGCCTTGATCACGCCGGGCAGATAGCCCTGCAGCGCCAGGTCCCGCAGGTGGATGCGGCAGAGCCCGAACTTGCGGTAGACGCTGCGCGGGCGGCCGCAGACCCGGCACCGGTTGCGGTGGCGGACCTCGAATTTCAACTTCTTCTTTTCCTTCGCGATCTTTGCCGTCGTCGCCACAGTCAATCTCCTAGCGCTGGAACGGCATGCCGAGCTCGCGCAGCAGAAACAGCGCGCGCTCGTCGTTGCCGGCCGTCGTCACGATCGTGATGTTCATCCCCTTGGCCTTCTCGACCTTGTTGTAGTCGATCTCGGGGAAGATCAACTGGTCGCGGACGCCCAGGGTGTAGTTGCCCCGGCCGTCGAAGCTCTTCGTCGATATGCCGCGGAAGTCGCGCACCCGGGGGAGCGCGACCGTGATCAGTCTGTCCAGGAACACCCACAAGCGGGTGCCGCGCAGCGTGACCCGGGCGCCGATCGGCATGCCCTGCCGCAGCTTGAAGGCCGCGATCGACTTCTGGGCGCGGGTGATCGTCGGCCGCTGGCCCGCGAGCGACGCCAGCTCCTCGGCGGCGTCGTCCAGGATCTTGATGTTCTGGATCGCCTCGCCCACGCCCATGTTGAGGGAGATCTTCTCGATCCTGGGCACGGCCATCACGTTGTCGATGCCGAACTCCTTCTGGATCCGGGCCACGATCTCATCCTGGTAGCGCTGCTTGAGCCGCGGCACATAGCCTTCCGGGAGCGGCGCGGACGGGCCGGCCGCCGCCGCGGACTTGCCCTTGCCCTTGCCCTTGCCTTCTGCTTTCTTCGCCGTATCTTTCGCCATATCGGTAAACCTCAAACGTCTAGAAGTTGGCGCTGCAGTGCTTGCAGACGCGGACGCCGCGGCCGTCCTCGAGACGCTTGCGGCCGAGCCGGGACGGCTTGCCGCACTCCGGGCAGATCACCATCAGGTTCGAGACCTGGATCGGCGCCTCGCGCTCCAGGATGCCGCCCTGGATCCCCTTGTTCGGGTTCGGACGCGTGTGGCGCTTGATCATGTTGACGCGCTCGACGATCGCCTTGCCCTTCTCGGCGAGCACCCGCAGCACCCGTCCGCGGGCGCCGCGGTCCTTGCCCGTCGTGACGAGGACCTGATCGTTCTTCTTCACATTCAGCTTTGACATCTCAGATGACCTCCGGCGCCAGGGAGATGATCTTCATGAATCTCCGCTCGCGCAGCTCGCGGGCCACCGGGCCGAACACGCGGGTGCCGATGGGCTCGCCGGCGTCGTTGATGAGGACCGCGGAGTTGGTATCGAAGCGGATGTAGCTCCCGTCCTTGCGCCGCTGTTCCTTCACCGTGCGCACGATCACGGCCTTGACCACCTGGCCCTTCTTGACCGTGCCGTCGGGCGACGCCTCCTTGACCGAGGCGGTGATCACATCGCCCAGGTGCCCGTACTGCCCCGCCGACCCGCCGCGCAGGTGAATGCAGGCGATCTTCTTCGCGCCTGAATTGTCCGCCACGTCGAGAACCGTTCCCATCTGGATCATGGTCTGAACCCCTTGATCTACCCTTTATTGGGCCCGCTTCACGATCTCACGGACCCGCCAGCGCTTGGTCTTGGACAGCGGACGGCTGGAGACGATCTCCACCACGTCGCCGACGTTGCAC
>JBJMGZ010000201.1:0-5309 GCA_045807605.1 Thermoanaerobaculia bacterium
AGGCGAAGACGCGCGCCTCGGGCCGCAGCTCGGCGAGCGCCGCGGCGATGCCGCTCGACAGCCCGCCGCCGCCGAAGGGGACGAGGACCGTGTCCACGTCGGGCAGGTCCTCCAGGATCTCCAGCGCGATCGTGCCGTTGCCTGCCATCACGTTGCGGTTGGCCACGGGATGGAGGAAGAGGCCTTCGAGCCCAGGGTAGGAGTGCTCGACCATCACCTGCCACCAGCGTTCCCAGGTCACTTTCACGACCTGGCCGCCGAGGCGCTCGATCGCGGCGAGCTTCGTGGCCGGCGCGTGCTCGGGCACGACCACCGTGGCCGGCACGCCGAGCTCGCGCGCGCTCCAGGCGACCCCCTGCGCCATGTTGCCGGCGCTGCAGGTGTAGACGCCCTGGCGCAGCTCCTCGGGGCTCGCCAGGCGCATGGCGTTGGCCGCGCCGCGCAGCTTGAACGAGCCGATCGGCTGGAGGTTCTCCAGCTTGAGCCAGATCTCCGCCGGAGCGCGCTCCGAATTCAGGCGCACGAGCGGCGTGCGCACGATGGTTTTTGGGGGGCGGGCCAGGCGCTCGCGGGCGGCGCGGATCTCGGTCAGGGAGGGGGCGGCCAGGGTGCTCATGGCCGGGAGACTATCCGTGGGGCGGCTCGGGAATCCAGCCCTCGCGCACTCTGAAAGGGAAAAGGCTCCCGGATTGGGGCAATGGTGCCACACCCCCGGGTTCCCCTTTTTTGCCCAGAGGAGTAGACGTATGCCTATGAAGCGTTGGATGTTCGCTGTCCTCATCGCGGTCGCCGCGATGGCCTTCCCGTCCGCGGGCAAGGCGCAGAAGATCGACAACCGCAAGGGTGTCGATCCCCGGGTCGATTACACGGCCCTCACGAAGTACGGGCCTTGGGACGACCGCAACTACGCGCTCACCCAGGCGGACCTCGCCTGGCTGGCGCCGAACGAAGCGGACCTCAAGGACCCGATCCCCGTGTTCTTCCGCGTGTTCCTGCGGAAGTCGAATCCCGAGCTGCGCGGCAGCAATGTCCTCTATCCGCGCAGCGCGCTGCAGATCTTCGAGCAGATGTACAAGGGTTATCTGATCAATGGCAAGATCTATCACAGCGTCGTGGTGCAGGGCGGCCGTTTCCAGGTGATCGAGGAGAAAGGCGTGGCGATCGAAGAGGCCATCGATTCGCTCTCCTCGGACGTGCGGGTCACCTCGCCCGAGGGCGCCGCCGAGTCGGCGGTCAAGATCCATCCCCTCGACGCCAACAAGGTGATCGCCGGCTCGAACGGCCCGGGCTCCGGGCAGAAGATGCACTACTCGCTCAACGGCGGCGGCACCTGGACGCAGGCCGCGGCCCTGCCCAATGGCGGGACCTGCTGCGATCCGTCGGTGGACTGGTCCTCCGACGGCGGCTTCGCCTATGCCGCCACCCTGGGCAACTGCGGCGGTCGCGGCTGCGGCGTCTGGTTCTATCGCTCGGGCGACGGCGGCCTGACCTGGAACGGCCTCGAGGCGGTCACGCCGGGCAGCCCGCGCCGCGACATCACGAAGCGCGGCAGCGACAAGGAGTACCTGCACGTCGACAAGTTCGGGACCTCCCCCTTCCGCGACAACCTGTACATGACGTGGCATGACTCGAACGTCCTCAAGTTCTCCCGCTCCACCGACTTCGGCAACACCTGGTCCTCGATCCTCACCATCTCCGCCAGCGGCCAGCAGGGGATCGGCAGCGACATCACCACGGACAAGAGCGGCAACATCTTCTACTTCTGGCCGGCGTACAACGCCAAGCGGATCTATGTCCGCAAGTCGACCAACGGCGGCGTGGGCTTCAATGCCGCGGTGCAGGCCGGCATCACCCAGGACGGCTACGACTTCGCGATCCCCGCGATGGAGACCCGCCGCGCCTTCATCTACGTGTCCGCGGATGCCGACCTCACGAACGGCACGTACGCCAACTCGATCTATGCCGCCTGGACCGACACGACGGCGCCCGAGTCGGGCACGGTCGCGAACAACCACGGCCGCATCCAGGTCGCCTACTCGCGCGACGGCGGCAACACCTGGACCACGACGACGCCGCACGAGACCGCGGACGCCAACACGGTCGACCGTTTCCATCCCTGGCTCGCGGTCGGGCCGGACGGCAAGGTGTACGTGATCTATTACGACACGCGGCGCGATCCCACGCGGGTGGCGGTCGACATCTTCTACTCGGTCTCCTCGGATGGCGCGCAGACCTGGTCGGTGCCGGCGCGGCTGACGAGCGTGATCTCGCCGAAGATCGATACCAGCTTCGAATGGGGCGACTACAACGGGCTCGACACGGTGGGCGCGCAGCTCATCGGCATCTTCACGGACAACCGCAGCGAGACGGGCGGCTCGGCCGACTCGGTGGACGTCTACGCCACCGGCATTCCGATCCCGTAAGCTGTTACAGTCCCCGGCCATGAAAGCGAGAAAGATCAACGTCGAATCGCTCGGCCGGCTGCCCGCGTTCTGCCACGCGGTCGTGGCCGGGGACTTCATCCACGTTGCGGGGACGCTGGGCACGAAGCCCGGCGGGCTGGATCTGGTCGAAGGGGGCACCCGCGCGGAGACCACGCAGACGCTGCGCAATATCGAGACGATCCTCCGGGAGTGCGGAGCAGCGCTCGCGGATCTCGTGAAGGTGAACGTCTTCCTCGCGGACATGAAGACGTTTCCGGAGATGAACGCGGCTTATCTCGAAGTGATCGGATCGGATCCGCCCGCGCGCATCACGGTGGGGCGGGCGGATCTGGCGCTGGGGGCCGCGGTCGAGATCGACGGTATCGCCTACAAGCCCGTAATGTAGGGGCGGGGCTTGCCCCCGCCCGGGAGGGGGTAAACCCCTCCCCTACATCAGGAATCGTGCACCAGCGGCTGCGGGCGGCAGAGCCAGTAGCCCTGTGCGTAGTCGACGCCGAGCTCCTTGAGGAACTCCAGGGTCTGGCGGTTCTCGACCCACTCCGCGATGGTCTGGAGCCCCATGACATGGCCGATCTGGTTGATCGATTCGACCATGGCCCGCTTGACCCGGTCCTCGACCATGTTCTGCACGAACTCGCCGTCGATCTTGAGAAAGTCCATGGACAGGTCCTTCAGATAGGCGAAGGAGGAGAGGCCGCTGCCGAAATCGTCGAGGATGAAGCGGCAGCCCTTGACCTTGAGCGCCGAGATGAAGCGGATGGCGCTGTCGAGCTTGCTGATGGCCGCGGTCTCGGTGATCTCGAAGCAGAGGCGCCGCGGGTCCACCAGGCTCTCCTCGATCTGCTCCAGGACATAGAAGAGGAAGGTCTCGTCCGCGAGCGACTGCGCCGAGACGTTGAGGGCGAAGAGGACGGGCCGCGAGACCTCGCGGCGCTGCGCCTCGGCCAGGGCGCGGAAGGCGGTGTGGACGACCCAGCGGTCGAGCTCGCCGATCAGGTGGTAGCGCTCGGCCGCGGAGAGGAAGGCGGAGGGCTCGATCACCGTGCCGTTCGGGTCGAGCATGCGCAGGAAGATCTCGCAGAGCAGCTCGCGGCCGGTGTGCTCCACGCCCAGCGGCTGGATGAGCTGGTAGAAGAGGCGGAAGCGCTTCTCCTCCAGGGCGCGCTGGATGCGATGGATCCACTGCATCTCGCCGTAGCGCTCGGCGACCAGGGTGTCGTCGGCCTCGTACTCGTGCACCCGGTTGCGGCCGCTGTCCTTGGCCACGTAGAGGGCGGCATCGGCGGCGCTCATGGTCTGGGCGAGGTCGCCGCTGTCGTTGCTGACCGGCACGAAGCCGGTGCTCACTCCGACCTCGAAGATCTGGTCCTTCCAGCAGAAGCGGAAGTCGCGCACGGTGCGGCGGATCTCCTCGGCGATCTGGCGCGCCTGGTCGAGCGGGCAGTCCTCCAGGAGGACGCCGAACTCGTCGCCGCCGAGGCGGGCCAGGGTGTCGCTGCGCCGCACCCGGGAGCGCAGCAGCGCGGTGATCTGCTTGAGCATCTCGTCGCCCGCGAGATGGCCGCAGGTGTCGTTGATGATCTTGAACTCGTCGAGGTCGAGATAGAGGAGCACGTGGTGGCGCTGCTCGGCGCGGGCGGTGCGGATGGCGCGCTTGAGGCGGGCCTCGAACTCCCGCCGGTTGATGAGCCCGGTGAGCGCGTCGTGGCTCGCCAGGTAGATCATCTCGCGCTCCATCCCGCGCAGCTGCGTGACATCCTTGAACACCAGCACGGCGCCAAGCAATTGCCCGCGGCGGTCGCGGATCGGCGCGGCCGTGTCGCGCACCGAGTACTCCTTGCCGTCGTCGGAGAGGAGCAGCGCATGGCCGGGCGATTCCACGACCTTGCCCTCGGCGAGGCAGCGGTCGAGCGGGTCGAGCAGCGGCTGGCGGGTGACCTCGTCGACGATGCGGAAGACCTCGGAGACCGGCTGCCCGAGCGCGCGCTCGGAGGACCAGCCGGTGAGCCGTTCGGCGACCGGGTTCAGGTAATCGATGCGGCCGCCGGGGTCGGCGCGGATGACGCCGTCGCCGATCGAGGCGAGCGTGACCAGGGCGCGCTCTTTTTCCGAGTGCAGGGCCTCTTCGGCCAGCTTGCGCTCGGTGACGTCGAAGGCGATGCAGACGGTGCCCACGATGCGCTCCCCGGACTCGCGCAGCGGCTCGACCCGGCTGTGGAAGCAGCGGCCCTGGACCTCCTGCTCGAAGTCGACGGCCTCCCCGGAGAGCGCCTGCAGGTGGGCGCGGATCGGCGGGAAGCTCAGGTCGCGCGTGCCGTAGTGCTCGAAGAGGTTGCGGCCGGCGAGGCGGCCGGAGTCGAGGCCGAGCGTGGCCAGGGCGGCGCCGAGGGCCGAGGTGAAGCGGAGCTCGCGGTCGGTGGTCCAGACCAGGGCGGGGATCTGTTCGAGGACGCGGAGGCGCGGATCCGCCGCGGCGGACGATTTCTCATCCGGCCGGAGATCCCGCGCCGGAGCCGAGATCCGGAGGTCCAGCAAGTCCTGCTCGCGGAGCGCGGCCTCCTCTGGCGAGGAAGCCGGAGAAAGGACTCGGACCGATGAAAGCTCACCCATGTAGCACTACCCCCGAAGACATCGGGGGATAGGAGCAAGATGCGGGCCAGACTGGGCCCTCACCCCCTGGCCCCCTCTCCCATCGCACACCCACCCGGCCGGGAGAGGGGGAACGAGGCCGACAGGCTTATGTAGGGGAGGGGCTCGCCCCCTCCCGGGCGGGGGCAAGCCCCGCCCCTACATCAGATACATGCACGGCAAGAGGGCTCGCATCCGTCCCCCCCTCTCCCGGTCGGGCGGGAGGGCGATGGGAGA
>JBJMGZ010000202.1:0-5088 GCA_045807605.1 Thermoanaerobaculia bacterium
GCAACCCGCGTTCGTAAGTTAGGGAGCGGCACGGGCTCAAGCAGGACCCAGGACCCAAGGGCGCGGCCGTGAGGCCGCCCTTTTTGTTTCAGGCGACCGGCCCATCGGTACGAATTACATGTAAGAAATGCCGATGGTGCGTAGAATCAGAACAGAAGATTCCCCTCACCGCAGCTTGACCGCTTTCGAATGCAGTTTGCGGTGGCTGAGCACCTCGATCGCATCCGTGGCTTCGCTGTTGGACAGGGCCAGGAGCATGTTGACCGTATCGCGCGTGCCTTCGCCGCGGCTCTTCTCGAGGATCAGGGCGGCGTTATTGCGCTTGCAGCCGGCTGCGCGAGCCCGAAGACGTGGTTGAGGGTGCGCACGACCAGCAAGCCGCCGGAGATCGCGGGCGTCGACATGACGATCTCCCCCATCGGCTGGACGGCGAGGAGCTCCGGCTCGGGGCCGGCGCGCAAAATGTAGATGTCCCCGGTCTCGCTCGCGAAGTAGAGCCTGCCGTCGGCGGCTATGGGAGAGGCGGCAAAGGATGCGGTGGTGGTGTCGCTCAGCCGGATCATCGAGAGCTGCTCGCCGGTCTCCGCGCGGTAGGCGGTCAGGATGCCGTTGTTGTTGCAGGTGTAGAGGATGCCGCGGTAGAGGATCGGCGAAGGGATGTAGGTCCCGCCGCGCGCATGGCTCCAGGCGACCGCCTTGCTGCTGCTCTCGCCCCTGGGCAGAGAGAGGTCCCCGCGCTGACCCGGCCGTATGGCGAAGACCGGACGTACCGGCGGGTAGCCGGCGGTCACGAACACCAGACCGTCGCCCACGACCGGCGTGGCGACGACCACCTCGGAGCTCGGCCCCAGGCTCCACAGCGGCCGGCCGGTCCGCGGATCATAGGCGCGGATCGTCGGCCCGTTGGCGATCAGCTCGTCGCCCGTGGGAGCCGGGAGGACGTTGGGCGTCCCCCAGGTGGAGGGCTCCTCGCGCGCCACCCGCCAGACCTCCTCGCCGGTCGCCAGGCGATAGGCGGCGAGGAAGGAGTCCTTGCGCCGGTCCCCCTGCACGAGCACCAGGTCGCCATAGAGGATGGGCGAGCTGGCGTGCCCCCACTCGGCGCTGCCGGATTGCGGATCGTTGCAGTCGAGGATGCCGACGTCGCGCTGCCAGAGCGGCTTGCCGTCGAAGTCGTAGGCGGCGAGCTTGCCGACCGCGCCGAAGAGCACGACGACGCGCTCGCCGTCGGTGGCCGGAGTGGCATTGGCGAGGCTCGACTTGAGATGGCGCTGCACCTGGGGCGCGCCGCGATGGACCTCGCGCTCCCAGGCCACGCGGCCGGTGACCGCGTCGAGGGCATAGAGCCGGAAGGAGTGCTCGGAATGGTCGTCGACCGAGGTGGCGTCGCCGTAGATCCCGGTGCGGAAGGTCGCGTCCCCCTTGGCGCTCACCGCGGTGGTGACGAAGATCCGGTCGCCCCAGACGATCGGGCTGGACAGGCCGATGCCCGGAATCGGCGTCTTGAAGCGCACGCCTTCGCCGGTCGCCACGTTCCAGGCCGCGGGCGCGCCCTGGCCGTCGCCGATCCCCGAAGCGCGCGGACCGCGGAACTGCGGCCATGGGCGAGGAGCGGCCATCGTCTCCGGCTTCGCTTCCGCGCCGGGAGCCGTCGCGGTGCGAAGCGGCGTCGGATCGGAGGTCACCACGCCGAGAAAAGAGACCTCGCCGCCCCGGTTCACGCGCGCCCACTCGACGAGACCTCCACGGCCGCCGAAAACGATGGACAGGCCGCCGTCGGCACTGTCGAACCGGTCCTCGGCCACCGCGGTCAGGACCGTCTCCGTCTCTCCCGGAAGAGTGAGCCCCAGGTCCTTGCCATGCACGGCGACCGTGGCGTCTTTCCCGATCTGGTCGCGGTAGCGCCCGGCCAGGGCGGACAACCGCTCCGGAGCTGCCTTGTAGGGCGGCCGTTGCCGCGGCTTCGCCGTCGCCTTGGCGAGCAGCTCGCTCAGCGGTCCGGCGCGACCCTGGACCTCGCGGCGCGCGGCCGCGAGATCGAGCGGCTCGACGAGACCGGTGGCGAGCGCGGCGCGCGCCAGCTCCAGATCGTCGCTGTCGATGGCCACCGCGAGAGCGGCGGCGGCATTCTCGGCTCCATGGGCCAGGAGATAGCGCGCCAGCTCGCCGTGCCCGCCCTGGAGCGCCATGTCCAGCGCCGAGGAGCCGAAGAAGCCGTCCTGGGCGTTGACGTTCGCTCCGCGTTCGACGAGCCGCCGCGCCACCGCGAGATGACCCTTTTCCGCCGCGAAGTAGAGGGGCGTCTGGCCGTAACGGGCAGGCGCGTCGACCGGCGCCCCGGCGGCGAGCAGCGCCTCGACCCGCGCCAGATCCCCGGCGCGCGCCGCCTCGCGCAGCGCTTCGCCCGGATCGCCGGCGCCAGCCGCCAACGCGGACTCCTCCGGCTTGTGAAAGTACTGCCGGGGCTCGGTCGTCTCGCCGTCGCGGAAGACGAGCTGGACGCAGGCGGAGCGGACGGTCCGGGGCAGCCAGACGAAGCCGTCGTCGTAATCTCCCTGGTCCTCGCCGAGATAGGTCCAGGGACGGAACGGCAGGCGCCGGTCGAGAGCGCAGCCGTCGATCGAGTAACGGACCTCCCGCAGCGCGTCCAGGGAGCCCACGACCCCCGAGAACATGAGCAGGGCCTGGTCCTCGGTTTCGTCGTCGAAGCCGGCCCATTCGCTTTCGGGCTTGCGCAGCTCGCCCTTGGCGGTTTCGACGATCTCGCGCTCGGGATCGAACCACACGCTGTACGGGCCTGATTCGACGCCGTTCCAGTCGGTGAGCTTCACTTCGATCCGCTGGCGGCCCAACGTCAGCTTGTGCGCTTCGATCACCATCCATATCCGCGCAAGGCGTTCGCCGGTGAGGAGATTCACGCTGGTGTCCGGCCCGGTGGAGTGCCACTCGGGATCGCCGGCGAAGCGGTAGCGGATCATGCGGACGGAGCGCTCGGGCTCGAAATCGAACAAAAGCATCCAGCCGGAGTTGGAAACCGAGGTGCTCAGCGATACGGGGTGGGCCGTCGAAGAATCGGCCGGCGCTTCCGCCGCCGGCTCAAGCGGCTTCGCCAGGCGGGCGATCTCTTCCGGATGATGGTAGAAACGGCGCGGCGCGGTCGTTTCGCCGTCGCGGTAGACGAGCTTCACGCAGGCATAGGAGACCGTCCTCGGCACCCACTCGAACCCCTTGTCCAGCTCGGTTGACAGCGCGATGCGCCGGTCGAGACTGCAGTTGTCGAACGAGTAGCGGACCTCCTTGAGCGCTTCCCGGTGGCCGAGCAGGTGCGAGTAGAAGAAGCAGGTCTCGTCCCAGTCCTCGCGGTCCGAGAAGCTGAACCACGAGTTGGCCGTCATGTCCAGGATATGCCGCGAGCCGAGGATCGCTTCGTGCTCCGGATCGAGCCACAGCGTATAGCGGCCGGCGCGCTCGCCGGCGAAATCGAGAGCCTCGAGCTCGATCCGGTGGCGGCCGGGACCGAGCTCCCCCAGAGCCGCCTGGCCATATCCGGCGACGCTCCAATCCGAACCGGGGCCGTCGGCGAGCCGATAGCGGACCTCGAGGACATCGTCGGGATACCCGAAGTACAGGGACCAGCCCTCCTCGGCATCCCGGGAGTAGGGATTGACGGCGAGGAGAACCGGCGGCTTCTCCGGTTTTTTCACGACCGGGACCGCAGGCGGCTCCGCCGGAATTCCGAGATCGGCGAACAACGCCTCGACTTTCGAATCGATCGCCTCGCCTGCGAAGCGCAGCTCGATGCGCCGGCTGCCGTCCATCTCCGCATGGATCACGGGGCAGCCCGGGCTCAGGCTGGAGAATCGGCTCAGGAGGATCCCACCGGAGAGGGACCGGCCGTCCAGGCTCGTCCGGAAGCCGCGGTGGCTGACGATGTCCTCCAGATCCCCGTTGAGCCAGAGCGCCCGTAGCTTGTACAGGCGTTCCGGCAGGTCCGGAAGCTTCTGCACCGCCGCCAGCAGCCGCAGGCTGACCTCGGGACGCAGCACCATGCGCCGGGCCTGCCCGTCATAGGCGGCGACGTCGCGCTCGTCGAGGCCGACGAGGGCCTCGCCGGCGGGTTCTGTGTTTTCCACATCCCGGGCCAGCAGGATTTCCAGCCGGAAACGCGGCGCACCCCCTTCGTTCCCGGCAGCCCGGACAGGGCCTGCCATTCCCGCCGCCAGGGCGAGCCCCACTACCGCGAGAGTCGATTTCCTCATGGCGAGGACATTCTATGCCCATCGGATCGCCGGACACCTGACCGCTTGAAATACTCCGGTGGGCCGGCGACACTCCTGTCGGAGGTTCTGCCCATGACCGACACCGTCCTGCGTTCTCTGCGATTGCCTGCAATCCTTTCCCTGAGTTCCCTGAGTCTCCTGCTGGCCGCCCTGCCGGGTCACGCGGTCACGATCGAGCAGATCCCCAGCCCGAGGCCGGGCTGGACCGTGGATCTCACCGGCTCCCTGACACCGGAGACGATCCAGGCTCTGAACCGGCTCGGCGACGAGGTGAAGCGACAGACCCGGGGCGAGATGGCCGTGGTCGTGGTAGGCACGATCGACGGTGCCGACCCGCACGAATTCGCGACGCGCCTGGCCAACACCTGGGGGATCGGCGACCGCGATCTCGACAACGGTCTGCTCCTCTTTGCCGCGCTCGACGACCATGCCGCGGAGATCGTCCTCGGCACCGGGATCGATCGTCCCGAGACCCGCAAGGCATGCGAGGAGATCATGCAGGGAGAGATGGTGCCACGCTTCCGAGCCGGCGATCCGTCGGGCGCCCTTCTCCATGGCGCGACGGCGGCGGCGCGCCGGATCTTCCAAGTCGCCACCGCGGAGGCGGTGCAGCCGCAAGCTCCCGGCCTCGACGCCGCTCCCTCCCCTCTTGCGTCTCGGACGGCGCAGCGCCGGGGTCCGCCCTATCGTCCCGGCTTCTGGCTCTGGTCTCTCCTGGCTGTCGGCGCCAGCCTGGGCGGTCTGGTCTTCCTGAAGGTCGTCCCCCCGCGTTGCCGCGAGTGCCGCACCCGGATGGTGAAGCTCAGCG
>JBJMGZ010000203.1:0-2569 GCA_045807605.1 Thermoanaerobaculia bacterium
CACTCCTCCGTCTCCTGGACGTCGGCGTCCTTGCCACCCGCGTACCAGTTCAGGGGGGTCTGGTGTTCCTCGCTCATGCTCGCGTGACCTCCTCACCGGGCGCTCACCTCCCGGTGGACCCCGTAGGTTGTCACGACTGCCCCCCGTCCGCCAATCAGGAGGCCTTGATTCCATCGCCGGTGGCGGTCCCTTCCCCGCTCTCGGGAGGGGGAGGATCGAGCGGCCCGATCTTGACCTTCTCCGGCTCCGACCTCTCCGTCATGGGCTTGATCTTGCCCGGCTTCTGCTTGACCGGCTTCTTGGATTGTTTCTTGGCCATAACTCCCTCCCTTCCTATCAAGGAGACCCGCCGGAGCGGGCATTGTTGAGACCATCGCCCTGGAGCACGAAGCCGCCCCAGTAGTAGGGGGCCCGCCAGCGCGGCACGCTGCGCAGGGAGAGCTGCGCCCGCCGGAGCGCCTCGGCGGGCGGGCGGCCGTGATGCAGGAGCTCGTCGTAGAAGCGGTCCATCAGGGCGGCCGTGGCCCGGTCGTCCACGTTCCAGAGGCTCGCCACCACGCTCGACGCGCCGGCGGCGAGGAAGCTCTGGCTCAGGCCGACCAGCCCCTCCCCCCGCACCTCCCGGCCGAGCCCGGTCCGGCAGGCGCTCAGCACCACGATATCGGCCTGCAGGCGCAGCTCGCGGACCTGTGCCGCGGTCAGCCAGCCCGGGCGCGGCCGGGCGCGGCGGTCGTAGCTCGACAGCAGGACTCCGGCCTGCTCCGGGCGCTTCGGGTCGATCCTCCCGTGCCCGTTGAGATGCAGGATCGGGAAGCTCCCGAGGGCACCCTGCACGGCCACCTCGGGGACGGCGTCGAAGCCGGTGGCCGCCAGGACCTTCCGGTTCCCTGCGCTCTTGAGGATGGACCGCACCTCGCCGGTCACCCAGGGGAGACGCTTCGGCCCTCTCTCCTCCCCCCGGGTCCCGGAGGGCAGTCGGCCGTCCAGCGGACTGAAGACGCCATCGCCGAGCAGGCCCAGGCCCTGAGACCGTCCGCGGCCGGCGCTCCGGTTCCGCAGCCGGGCCAGCACCGTGGCCGAGGGGACGCGGAAGACCTCGTGCCGGTCGAGGAGAAGGGCCTCGAAGGGGACGTACTGGAGGATGTCGGGGGCGACGATCACCAGGCGCCGCTGGCGCAGCCGCGGCGCCACCGGCCCCAGGAGCAGCCCGGCGACCTTCCGCGACTGGTGGTGGATGGCGTACCGGCTCGTCCGGGGGCAGGAGACGAGCCCGTAAAGCCGCCGGGCGGCTTTTTCGAGCACCTCCCGGCCCGGCAGCTCGAAGCTGGCGTGCCCGTTCCGGGTGACCCACCAGAGAAAGCTGCGCTGCTCTCCCAGGGAGTACTCGAGAAGCGCCGTGTCTTCATCGAGAAGGGAAGGCCACGGCGGCGGCGCTAGGGCCGGCTCGAAGCTGTCGGAGAGGCTCCGCGCCAGGGCGCGCTCGTTGACGTCCAGGGCTTCGCGGTCGTACCCCCTCTCCATGAGCAGGTCGATCAGGAAGGCGTAATCGTCCTGCTTGGAGGCGAGGTAGGTTGCCTTGAGGAGGTCGACCAGGAAGCGCTGTCCGGGAACCCGCGACGGATGGCCCACGTCGGAGCGCAGCGACTCGATCTCCGCCAGGGCCTGTTCCATGCGGCTCCGGGCCGTGTCCCACCGGCCCTGCAGGCGCGCGGCCCGGGCCAGGCCGGAGAGCGCCTCGGCCCGGGATGCGCGGTCTCCCCTCCCGACGGAGAGTGCGCGCTCGAAGGCGGTCATCGCCGATCCCGGCTGGTCCAGGGAAAGATGGAGACGGCCGATGTTGCACCAGACCGTGGCTCTTGCCGCGGGCGTGTCGAGGAGGGCGAGCGAGCGTTCGAAGAGAGGGAGGGCGCGGCCGGGCTTCCCCAGCCTCTGCCAGGCGAGGCCCATGCCGTTCAGCGCTGAGGCCGAGCCCCCGGCCTGCCGGAACCGGAGGAGCGCCCGCCACGGGAACCCGGCCCGCAGGAAGGTGTTGCCGATCTGGGTCAGGGCGGCGCTCCGGGCGGCGCTCCCCTCCGGGATCAGCGCCAGGGCCTCGCGGAAGGAGTCCAGCGCCCGGTCGAGGTCGCCGAGGGAGGCGTAGAGCGTGCCCGCGTCCACCCGGACCATCCCCTCCTCCTCGCGGCATCTGAGCTTGCGCCAGCCCTGCAGGACCAGCTCATAACATTGCAGGGCTTCCCAGGCCCGGCCGGCGAGATGGGCGAGCTGGCAGAGACGGTAGGACGCGGCCGCCACGTTCCAGTTCTCGCCCAGGGACCGCCATGCGGCGAGCGCCTCCCGCCGAGCGCGCTCCGCCTCTTCCAGCTCCCCGAGCCCCTGCCAAGCGTCCGCGATCCGGTCGAGCGAGAGCACCTCCGACTGCCGGGCACCGGCGGTCCGATAGAGGCCGCTGGCCCGGCTCTCCGCTTCCAGCGCTCCCTGCCAGTCCCCCGCCTCGGCGCGGATCTCTCCCAGGCGGTGCCAGGCATCCGCCTCCCTACCCGTCCTTCCGAGGTATTTCCAGGCGCGGGCC
>JBJMGZ010000204.1:0-5019 GCA_045807605.1 Thermoanaerobaculia bacterium
TTAGGCGGCTAGCCATCCATGCCTCTTCGAAGAGTCAACTTTCCGCGTGGCGTAGTCCTCAGGATTGCGTCGGTCTGCTGTCTCGTGATGGCCGCTGCTTGCTTCGCGTACGTAACGTACGTGCACAACGACTACAACTGGAGGCCGGCCGAACTGCCGCTTCCTGGGCCCGGATTGGAAGTGCGGGAGTTATTCGAGATTCCGACAGCTGGGGAATTCGAGTTGGAGGTCAGCGTCCCGTCCGCGGCAGCGGGTGAGAGAGCGACTGCTGGACCCGCGCCCTGCAAATTCGTCGTGGCACTCGACGGCCCGCGGGGGCGACACGAGGTGCAATCCATATCGTCCTTCCATCGTGGCGGTAATTACCGATTCGGCAGGGTCGACCTCTATTTTTCAGATTTGCGCCTTTCGCTCGAGCCTGGTGAATACACGTTGCGAATCACCAACGAGGGGACGACACCGGCCTTTGGTGACCGGGGAGCGTTGGTCTCCTTCACGCGTTTTGTGCACCCGGCTGAATGGGTTCTACTCGGCTCCCTACTCCGTGGCGCGGGTTGGGTGTCACTTCTTCTTGGGCTGGTCGTGTTCGTCGTCTCTGAGGCGTACGCCAGGAAGCTTCATCGCCGTGAGCCCGACGCCGCCTAACGAAGGAGAGATTACTGACGCGCGTAGCCGCGGCCATGTCCAGGAATCTTGCCGGGCCGCGGGATTGCTGGCGCGCTCCCTCCTCCCGGGATAGAGACTGGGTGTAGAATCGGGTGGAACCTGGTTGGCACTTCATACTTCGAAACAGAGGATTGTAGCGGCAACCGCTACGTCGACATGTTCAATGGACGCTTCTTTATCGACCAGGCTATCGGGAATCCTATTTCTTACCGAACCGACGGTATTCCCGCCGAGCACTCCATCCTTTCGTTCCACGATGGAACCCAATGCACCTCGGCTGCTTTTCTCCGAACAGTGCGCCCTGTAGTTCCGTATTCAATTCCGCCCTTCGCTCCACCGTTCCACCTTGAGTGGCAGTGACCTCACAAGCTCGCTCCCCAGGATTGAATGGTGACTTTTCCTCGACAAGGAGGCAGATCGCGCCTTCCCTGGGAGCGCTGGCGTCCCGCCGGCATGTCTGGAGGAATTGGCGGAACGCCGGCAAGGAACGCCGCCCTCGCAAGAAGGCCGGGCCTTCGGCCCAATGTCTTGAGGATGCCGGCGGGACGCCAGCGCTCCCAGGGAAAGCGCGCCGCACTCACGGTATTGGCGATCCGGCAATTCAGACGTGACAGAGCACTAGAGCAGCCCGTGGTCCTCGGCGTAGCGCAGCAGGGCGAGGCGCCCGTCCACGCCGAGCTTGGCGTAGATGTGGCTGAGGTGGACCTTCACGGTCTGCTCGCGGATCGAGAGCTGGGCGGCGATCTCCTTGTTGCGCAGCCCGCGGCCGATCAAGGTCAGGAGCTCCTGCTCGCGCGGCGTGAGGAGCGCGGCGGCGTCGCGGCCTGCGCCCTCGCGGCGCGCCAGCTTGCCGATCATGCTCGCGGCCGAGCGCTTCTCCAGCCAGAGCTCGCCGGCGTGCACCTTGCGCACGCATTGCACCACGCTCGCCGAGGCCATCTCCTTGAGCACCACGCCGCGCACGCCCAGGCGCATCGCCTCGAGGATCTCGGATTCCTCGATCGCCGCCGTGAGCAGGATGGTGCGCGTGGGCAGGGCCTCGCCGGCCAGGGCGCGCAGCACGTCGAGGCCGTTCAGGTCCGGCATGCGCAGGTCGAGGATGAGGATTTCTGGCCGGTGCCGGCGCACCGCGGCCAGGGCCCCGGCGCCGTTCGGGCAGGCGGCGACGACCTCGAACCCCTCTTCGGCGCGGAGCAGGTTGGCGAGCGCATCGAGGATCAGGGGGTGATCGTCGGCGAGCACGATCCGGATCGGCATCAGGTCTCCCTGGCCGTCATGGGCACGACCATCTCGAGCTCGCTCCCGCGCTGGGTGGAGCTCAGGTGGAGCGAGCCGCCGAGAGAAGCGATGCGGTCCCGCAGGCTGGCGGGCCCGAGGCCCGACGCGAGAAGCGTGTGCAGATCGTACTCCCCTGCGAAGGGAAAGCCGTGGCCGTCGTCCGCGACCTCGATGCGGACCTGCCGTCTCTCCACCTCGATCGCGACGTGGACGGCCTCCGCCGCCGCGTGGCGCGCGGCATTGACCACCGCCTCGTGCACGAGCCGGTGGACCTGGCGGGCCACGGCCTCCGGCAGCACGGCGTCGCGGAAGTTCCCCTCCAGCTCCATGCGCAGGCCCCAGTTGCTCTCGATGCGCTCGCGCAGCTCGTCCAGCCGTGCCGCGAGCCCCGCGGTGCGCAGGGGACCGGCGCCGGTGGGCTTGAGCTCGTGCACCAGCGAGCGCAGCTCCTGCTGCTCGGAGGCGAGCAGCTCCTGCAGCCGCCGCACCTCCTCGCGGGCGGCTTCGGGATCGGCCTCCAGGAGACGGGGGAAGGCCTCCAGGCGCAGCGCCGCGACGGTGAGCGACTGGATGACGCCGTCGTGGAGGTCGCGGGCCAGGCGCACGCGCTCTTCCAGGGCCGCGGCGTCGCGCAGGCGCTTGAGAAGCCGGGACTGGTCCACGTGCGCCGCGGCCTGCCAGGCGAGGACCTCTCCCAGGAGGAGCCGGTCGAGCCCCCGCACCGGCTCTTCGAGCGCGAACAGGCGTCCCTGGAAGCTCTCCCCGCGCAGCCTCCAGGAGAGCACGGGCCGGATCTGGAAACGCGCCTGCAGGGCGGGATGGAGCGGCGGCTCGCGGAGCCGCCGCAGGCGGCCTTCCGGGGAGGTGCAGATCACGCGCGGGGAGGCGGCTCCGGCATCGGCGCAGAGGAAGCTCGCCTCGGCCAGGGCCTCGGCCACCGGCGGCTCGTAGGTCCCGGCGGGCTCCCGCAGCCACTCGCAGCGGCCCGCATTCCACAGGGCGAGGTACTGCCAGGGCTCCTCCTCGTCCTCCCAGATCATCAGCAGTTGAGAGAAGCCGAGGATGCCGGCGACGCGTTCCAGCGCCTCGCGCATCGGCTCCCTGCCGTCCGCCGGCGTGTGCGGCCAGATGCCGAGCCGCGAGACCTCCCGGCGCAGGCGCTCGTCGAAGATGCCCAGATAGCCGATCAGCGATGCGACGACGCCCAGATAGACGGCGCGGAGGATGAACCGGTTGAGCTCGAACCCCGGATCGTGCAGCACCTCCGAGAAGAAGTAGCCGAAGCCCAGATAGGCGGTGAGTGAGACGGCGGCGGTCCAGAGCGTGCCCGTCCACCCCCAGCGCACGGCGGCGCTCAGCATGGCGAACACGAAATAGAGGAAAAACGGGCTCGTCGGTCCCTCGGTGAAGAACGAGACCAGGATCGCGACCGCCAAATCGACGACGTGCGACGGCAGCCTCAGCTCCAGCAGGAGCGCATAGGAGCGGAACGCCAGCACGAGCACGACCAGCGAGTACACCATGTAGGCCGCGAGCAGGGAGTAGGCGATGGACGCGAAGCGCGACGGCTCGGTGGGATCGAGCCAGACCGCGAGCAGCGAAAAGACCGAGAGCACCACCCGGCCGGTGGCGATCAGCCGCTCGGCCCGGGTCTGCCGCAGGAAGGGAGCGCTCGCGTCGTTCTGATTCATGTCCAATTGGAAATATAGGTGGAATTGATCGAATTAGACCAAGGTATCAGAAAAAACCGCCCTTAAGGTGAATGTTCAAGGTCGCAGCCTTTGTGTAAGCTGAAGGTCATCAAGACAACTCGGGACCGCCACCGGGTACCTCGGGAAAAACTATGCCTGATTCTAGAAGGAGAGACACCATGAATACAAAAACGCCCAAGATGCCCGCGCTCGCCGTCCTCGCCCTGATGTGCCTCGTCCCGGCCGCCTGGGCCGGCAAGACCGGCATCATGAACACGCCGCTGCTGAGCTGCGGCGCGATCACGTCGGTGACCTTCGACGTCGGCGTCTGCGCCGGCGCTACCACGGGAGCGCCCGCGGGCTTCTCCCTGCAGTGGGTCACGGCCGCGCAGCTCGCCAACGGCCCTGACGGCATCGCCGGGACGCTGGACGACAACACCTGGCCGCTGTCGGAGAGCCTGGACCTGTGCAAGGCATCGTTCTCGGGCAACGCGAACGGGTCCTCGTACAACCTGGTCAAGAGTCAGTGCACGGCGGTGCAGATCGGCGACAACCTCTTCGACAATCCGGGCGCCTCGAGCAACTGCCCGAGCACCCCGCTGGCCTGCGGCACGACCTACGCGGTGCGCGGCTTCGCGCATGCGAACTCGTCCCTGAACCGCAGCGCGTTCACGGCGAACCTCTTCTGCACGACATCGGCGTGCGAGCCAACCGGCGGCTGCACCTACACCCAGGGCTACTGGAAGACGCACGGCCCGATCCCCACCGGCAACAACTCGAACGAGTGGCCGGTCACGGACCTGACGCTCGGCAGCGTGCTCTATACGGACCTCCAGCTCCAGTCGATCTTCGACACGCCGGCCGGCGGCAACGGCCTCATCTCGCTGGCGCACCAGCTCATGGCCGCGAAGCTCAACGTCGCCAGCGGCGCGGACGACTCGGCCATCGCGGGAGCGATCGCCGCGGCCGACGCGCTCATCGGCAGCCTGGTGGTCCCGCCGGTCGGAGCGGGCAGCCTGCCGCCGAGCGCCACCTCGGCCCTGAACGCGACGCTGACGAGCTTCAATGAAGGCCTGATCGGCCCCGGGCACTGCCAGTAAACCTCGAAGTGATCCTGGCGCCGGGGCTGCGCGGCAGCTCCGGCGCTTCCTTCTTCAGGTCACAGGTCGCACGGCACGTGGATCGGCGGCAGGTCCTGCTGCGGGAAGCCCGCGTTGACCAGCCCGCCCCAGGCCTCCAGGATCAGCCGCTTGGCCGCCGACATCTCGCGCGTCACGGGCATGAAGCCGGTGGTGTCCACGATCGTCTCCGAAATCCTTTGCAGGATCGCGTCGATGTTCGTCTGCACCGCCTGCTGGTTGCCCAGCGGGATGATCTGATCCAT
>JBJMGZ010000205.1:0-3628 GCA_045807605.1 Thermoanaerobaculia bacterium
GTTGATGGTGCGCTTCAGCTCGGTGGAGGCCTTGCGGAACTCCGCCATGCCCTTGCCGATGGTACGGCCGATCTCCGGCAGCCGCTTGGGGCCGAAGATCAGGAGGGCCAGGACGAAGATGAAGATCAGTTCGGGGACACCCAGGGGACCCATACGGCGTTTCTCCTCCGGGATCATCGGACCGGGCACCCTCAAAGTCAAGGGTGGTACACTTTCCGGCATGAGACGTTCCTGGAAGATCACCGCGATTGCCCTCTTCTCCTTTGCGCTGGTGCTCGGCGGCCTGCTGGGCGACCGGCTGCTCGCTCTGACGAATGAGGCGCGGGACTCCCTCAGGCTCTATACCGAGCTGGTCAATGTGGCGCACGACCGCTACGGCGACGAGGTGTCGTACCGCGACCTGGTCTATTCTTCGATCAACGGGATGCTGCGCGCTCTCGACCCACACACGAACTTCCTCTCGCCGGAAGCCTACGAGGGGATGCGCGAGAAGCAGCAGAGCAGCTTCTACGGCCTCGGCATCTTGGTGGGCATGAGGAACGGGCAGCTCACGGTGATCTCGCCGCTGGAAGGCACGCCGGCCTCCCGCCTGGGCATCCAGGCGGGCGACGTGATCAGCACGATCGAGGGCGAGCCCACCGACCAGATGGGCCTCGACGACGCGGTGCAGAAGCTCAAGGGTCCCAAGGGGACGCAGGTGAACATCACCATCGTCCGCCGCGGCCTGGAAGAGCCGCTGCACATGGCGGTGACGCGGGCGGAGATCCCGCAGACCACGGTCCGCCAGTCCTACATGCTGACGCCGGACACCGGCTACATCCTGCTCACCGAGTTCTCCCGCGGCACCGGCCGCGAGATGGCCGACGCCATCGAGAAGCTCCGCGGCCAGGGCATGAAGAAGCTCCTGGTCGACGTGCGCAACAACGGCGGCGGCCTGCTCGATCAGGCGATCGAGGTGGCCGACCAGTTCCTGCCCGAGAGCGCCACGATCGTCGAGACGCGAGGCCGCACCCGCGACTCGTACCAGTCCTGGTCGGCGAGCGGCAAGTACCCGGCGCTCGACCTCCCGGTGGTGGTGCTGGTCAACGAGGGCACGGCCTCGGCGGCCGAGATCCTCTCCGGCGCCATCCAGGACCATGACCGCGGCCTCCTCGTGGGGCAGCCGAGCTGGGGCAAGGGGCTCGTGCAGACGGTCTACAACCTCTCCTACGGCGCGGGCCTGGCGCTCACCACGGCCAAGTACTACACGCCGTCGGGCCGGCTGATCCAGCGCGACTACACCTCCTACTACGACTACTACACGCATGCCGACGCCGGCTCGCCGGAGATCACCGGCAAGAAGGTGGCCGAGTCCGAGATCTTCCGCACCGACCTCGGCCGCAAGGTCTACGGCGGCGGCGGCATCACCCCGGACGTGCTGGTCAAGGAGGAGGAGCTGAGCCCGTTCGAGCAGTTCGTGCTCGCCCGCAACGGCTACCTGAACTTCGCGGTGGACTACGCGGCCCGCAACAAGTCGAAGATCAAGTCGGCCCAGTGGGAGCCGGGGCCGGAGGTCCTGGACGAGCTGCGCGCGTGGCTGGTCAAGGAGAAGATCGCCACGGACAAGGAGGTCGAGGAGGCCTTCGCGCAGGAGAGCGTCCGCAAGTACTCGCTCCTGCAGATCCGCGCCGAGGTGCTGAACATCCCGTTCGGCCAGGAGGCCCGCCACCGCGTGCTCTCCGAGGGCGACACCCAGATCCAGTCCGCCCTGAACCTCTTCGGCAAGGCCTCCGAGATGCTCGCCCAGCGCCGCGAGCTGCCGCCGAAGGTCGAGCGGGCGGAGACGGAGCCCAAGGGGAAGGGGTAGGATTTCAGGGAACTGCGTGGGATCGAGACGGCCGGCGGCAACGCCGGCCGTTTTCGTTTGAAGGAGCTGCTGCTCTACTCCTCCACGTCCTCCACCGCGCCCCGGACGTCCGCGACCTCCTGGAAGTAGTCGGGACGGACGAGAACCTCGCGCGGCTTGCTGCCCTGGGGGGGACCCAGGAGGCCGTCGCGCTCCATCATGTCGATCAGGCGGGCGGCGCGGGAGAAGCCGATGCGCATGCGGCGCTGCAGGAAACTGGCGGAGGCCTGGCGCTCGGCCACCACCAGGCGCGCGGCTTCGTCGTAGAGCTCGTCGTCGTTGTCGCCGCCGTTGCCGGTCATGCCGCCCTCGCCGTCGGGCGCCAGCAGCACCTCGGGGTCGAGCTCGGGCTTGCCCAGCTTCTTGAGCCAGCGGATGAGCGCCGCCGTCTCCTGCTCGGAGATGTAGGCGCCGTGCAGGCGCATGACGCGCGACGAGCCGGGCGGCATCATCAGCATGTCGCCCCGGCCGAGGAGCTTCTCCGAGCCCACCTGGTCGAGGATGGTCCGCGAGTCGTGCCGGCTGGCGGTGGCGAACGAGATGCGGCAGGGGAAGTTGGCCTTGATGGTGCCGGTCAGCACGTCCACCGACGGCCGCTGCGTGGCCACGATGAGATGGATGCCGACGGCGCGCGCCATCTGTGCCAGGCGGGCGATCGAGGTCTCCACCTCCGAGGAGGCCACCATCATCAGGTCGGCCAGCTCGTCGATCACCACCACGTAGTAGGGCAGCGGCTTGAGGTCCGCGGCGGTGAACAGGCCTTCGCCGCCTTCCGAGAGGGCGAGGCGCTTCTGCGTCTCGGGATCGGAGATCGCCCGGTTGTAGTAGGCGATCGAGCGCACGTGCACCTCGGCGAGCAGGCGGTAGCGCCGCTCCATCTCGGCCACCGCCCAGCGCAGCGCGTTTGCCGCCTTCTTGGGATCCACCACCACCTCGCACTTGAGGTGGGGGATGTCGGCGTAGACCCCGAGCTCGATGCGCTTGGGATCGATGAAGATGAACTGCACCTCGTCGCGCGTGGCCTTGTAGAGGATCGAGGTGACCATGCTCTGCAGGCCCACGCTCTTGCCCGCGCCGGTGGCGCCGGCCACCAGCAGGTGCGGCATGGTGGCGAGGTCGGCGTAGTAGGGCTGGCCGTGGATATCCGTGCCGAGCGCCATGGTGAGCAACGAGGGAGACTTGCGGAACCGCTCGTCGGCGAGCAGCGAGCCGAGGCGGATGAGGCTGCGCTCGCGGTTGGGCACCTCGATGCCCAGGGTGGAGCGGCCGGCCATGCGGTCGATGCGCACCGACTCGGCCTTGAGCGCCAGGGCGAGGTCGTCCTGGAGATTGACGATCTGGCTGACCTTGACGCCCGGGGCCGGCTGGAACTCGTAAACGGTGATCACCGGGCCGGGGTTGATAGCCTCGATCGTCCCCTCGACGCCAAACTCGGCGCAGCGGCTGCGGATGACCTCGCCGAGCCGCACCAGATCGGCTTCGTCCAGGTTTCCCCGGTGATCGCCCATCTGCAGCAGGTTCACCGGCGGCAGCGTGCCGGGAGCGCTGGTGGCGGCGAAGGGCAGGTCCTTCTGCGGCCGCGGGCGGGCCGGGGCCGGCGCGGCGGCCGGCAGGGGCGCCGGCATGGCGGGGAAATCCTCGTCCGGCTCGGCCTCGGGAGCGCTCACCCGACGGATGGCGAAGTCGGACTCGCCCCGTTTCTCCGTCACCCGCGCCGGGCGCAACGGCAGGTCGAGGCGGTCC
>JBJMGZ010000206.1:0-3679 GCA_045807605.1 Thermoanaerobaculia bacterium
AACGCGCCCGATCCGATCTCGGTCGGGTGCTTGCCGGCGCCGTCGTAGTTGCAGGTGACGACTCCCGCGCCGACGTTCGCCCCTTCCCCGACCGTGGCATCCCCGATGTACGCGAGATGGTTCGCCTTGGACCCCGGGCCCAGCTCGGAATTCTTGACCTCGACGAAGTTGCCCACCCGGGCACCCTGTAGCAAGCGGGATGCCGGACGTAATCGAGCATAGGGGCCGACCCGGCAGGCGTCTCCCACCTCCGCTCCGTCGATCACGCTGTAGGGCTCGACCATGACGTCGTCGCCCAGCGTGCTGTCTCGAATCCAGGTTCCCTGGCGTAGCGTGCAACCCTCGCCGATCACGGTCCGGCCGAGGAGCGACACGTCGGGGTGGATCACGGTGTCGGCCCCCACGGCCACTCCCGGCTCGATCGAGGTGCGGGAGGGCTCCAGGATGGTCACCCCTTGATCCATCAGCCTGTCCAGGTGGCGGTCGAGCAGCCGGCGGTGGACGCGGGCGAGCTCGGCCCGGGTGTTGACCCCGAGCGCCTCGGAAGGATCGGGCAGCGGCACGAGCAGGACCAGCTTGTGATCAGCCGCGGCCGCGGTCACCGCGTCGGTCAGATAGAGCTCCCCCTGGGCGTTCTCGGTGCCAATCTGGCGCAGGTAATCGAAGATCTGCGGTGCCGGCAGGGCATAGAGGCCGGCGTTGACGCGCTTGACCGCGAGCTCCTCGGGCGAGGCGTCGGAAGCTTCGACGATCCGGCGCAGGGCGCCATAGCCGCCGGCGAGCACCCGGCCGAGCGAGCCCGGCTCGTCGAGCTCGGCCACGGCCATGGCCCCCCAACCGGCCGCGGCGCCGGCCGTGAGCGCCTCCAGCGTCGCGGGGCTGACCAGCGGCACGTCGCCCGAGAGGACGAGCAGGTTCGCCTCCCCCTGGACGTGCGGCTCCGCCTGCATGAGGGCGTGCCCGGTCCCGCGCTGGTCTTCCTGGAGCACCCACTGGATGTCCTCGCCGTCGATCTCCTTCCTCACCTGCTCCGCGCCGTGGCCGACGATCACCAGGATGCGCTCGCAGCCGGCGGAGCGGGCGGCGTCGATCACCCAGGAGAGGAGCGGCCGGCCGGCCGCGTAGTGGAGGACCTTGGGCAGGCTGGACCGCATGCGGGTCCCCCTGCCGGCGGCGAGCACCACCGCGATTCTGGAGCGGAGGGGGTCATGCATGGTCGAGCAGCTCCATCACCGCGCGGGCGAGCTTGGGAGGATCGTGGCGGATGAGATCGTCGCCGGCCGCGAGCAGGTCGGCCTCGACCACCTGGATGCCCAGGGTCTCGACCTCGGTGCGGTCGATGAGCACCGGCTCGGAGCCGGTCTCGGCGTAGTGCTCCAGGAGATGGCCGGGGATCGGCGAGGAGCTGACCAGGACGGCGTCCACCAGTCCGCCGCCGGCGAAACGCTCGATGGCCTTGAGGTGGTCGAGGCCGGTCATGCCGTCGGTCTCCCCGGGCTGGGTCATGAGGTTGAGCAGGAGCACGGTGCGCGCCGGGCTCTTGGCGACCGCCTGGCGGATGCCGGGGATCAGCAGGTTGGGGAGGATCGAGGTGTAGAGCGAGCCCGGGCCGAGGAGGATCAGGTCGGCTTTCTCCAGCGCGGCGGCGGCCGGCGGGAAGGCCGGCGGGGCGGCCGGGTCGAGCTCCAGGCGCTCGATGGCCTCGCCGGACATGCCGATGGCCGACTCCCCTTCGTAGACCCGGCCGGAGACGCCGCGGCCGCGCAGGCGCACGTCCTGGACGGTCGCCGGGCAGATCTTGCCGCGCACCGAGAGGATCGACTCGGCGGTGAGGATCGCCTGGTGGAAGTCGCCGGTGATGCCGGTGAGCGCGGTCAGGAACAGGTTGCCGAACGAGTGGCCGAGCAGGCCGTCGCCGTTGGGGAAGCGGTACTGGAACAGGCGCGCCAGGAGGTCCTCGTCGTCGGCGAGGGCCACCAGGCAGTTGCGGATGTCGCCCGGCGGGAGGACGCCGAGCTCGCGGCGCAGGCGGCCGGACGAGCCGCCGTCGTCGGTGACCGTGACCACGCCGGTGAGCTGGCGCAGGCGGTCCGATCCGGCGTAGTGCTTGAGCCCGCGCAGCAGGGTGGACAGGCCGGTGCCGCCGCCGACCGCGACCAGCCGCCTGCCCGCGCTCCTCTCCGGCTCAGGAGAGCCCGAAGAGCTGGCGGTGGTCGCGGTCCTTGCGGAGCTCGGCAAAGTCGGGGTCGTGGAAGGCATGGACGCGGTTCTTTGGGTTGAGCTCGATGGCCCGCGACAGCGCCTGCACGGCCTCCTCGGTCCGGCCCTCGGCCGCGTGGATCGACGCCGCGAGGTAGGCGAAGCGCTCGTCCTTCTGGTCGCGGCCCTCCCGGCGGCAGAGGTCGAGGGCGGCCGCGGCATCCCCGCGGTTCTTCTCGACGACGGCGCGCAGGAACGGGTCGGCGTCGTCGGCCTTCGCCTTGCCCTTGGCGCCGGCCTCCGGCAGCTTCTGGCGGGTGGCGGCGAGGTACTGGCGGGCGCGGTCCGACAGGTCGAGGCGGTCGCTCTCGGCGAGGGTGGCTTCCAACAGCTCGGCCGCCTTGGCCCAGTCCCTCTTGTGGAAGGCGTCGAGCGCCTTGGTGAAGGCGTCGAGCGCCGGATCGGCCGCGGCGGTCGCCTTGGCGGCGGCGCGGGCTTTCGACGCGAGCGTCTCCGGCTTCTCGGTCTTTTCCGATTTCGCGGTCTTCTCCGGCTGTGCTTTCGGCCGAGGCTTGGCCATGGGGTCGTCCCTCAGCGTTTCTTGAGCTCGATCAGGATCTGTTTGGCCACGGACTTCAGGGTGTCGAACACTCCGACTCCCGTGGTCGCGACGGCCTCGAAAGTGGGCTCGCGCTTGAAGTTGAGGGTGCGGTACATCTCATCCACCGCCACCACGTTCGCGAGGTCCCGCTTGTTGAACTGCAGGGCGTACGGGATCGTCGAAAGGTCGAACCCGTGCTCCTTCAGGTTCTGCTCCAGGTTGCGGATGGACTCGATGTTCGCCTCCATCCTCTCCTCCTGGCTGTCGGCGACGAAGATGACGCCGTCGACGCCCTTGAGGATCAGCTTGCGGCTGGCATCGTAGAACACCTGGCCCGGAACCGTGTAGAGGTGGAACCGGGTGGTGAAGCCGCGGATGCTCCCCAGGTCGAGGGGGAGGAAGTCGAAGAACAGCGTGCGATCCGCCTCGGTGGCCAGGGAGATCATCTTGCCTTTCGATTCCGGCGCGGTCTTGTTGTAGATGTACTGCAGGTTCGTCGTCTTCCCGCACAGGCCGGGACCATAGTAGACGATCTTGCAGTTGATCTCTTTGCTGGCGTAGTTGATGAAAGTCATCTTGGCTGCCTTGCTCCGTTCCTCACCGGACCGCCGGGGTGCCCTGCGCGCCGGCCTGCCGGCGTGCCGCCCCGTCTGCGGCCTCCCTCCGGCTGCGCCGCCTATTCGCCGAAGAGCGCGTCGATGTCGTCGTCGGTGATCTCGGAAAAGGGGCTCGCGTGTACCGTTCCGGCTCCTCGTTCACTCTTCTGCAACATCATCTCGAAGATCTTCTCCAGGTCCACGCTGGCGCGCTTGACGCGCAGGCGGACCAGCCCGAGCGACGAGCGGTCGTCGAAGATGACCACCAGGATCGCCCGCTTGG
>JBJMGZ010000207.1:0-4067 GCA_045807605.1 Thermoanaerobaculia bacterium
CCACCAGGCGTAGAGCGCTCCGGCCAGGAGCGGCAGGAAGGCGGCCGTCACCTGCCAGACGAAACGGTCCCCTCCCAGCGCGACCGCCTCCTCCCTCCCGCGGCCCGCGATGGGCAGGGCGACGACGATCAGCAGGGCGATCACGGAAAGAAGCCCCAGCGGCCAGACCGCCCATCTCCTTCCCAGTGGGTGATCGCCGGCGTCCGCGGCGATCCGGTCGAGCGCCGCTCCCACGAGCAGCGCCATGGCCGGGTACATCGTCAGGATGTAGACGTCCCGCTTGGCCGGCGAAAGGCTGAAGAAGACCACGGTCACCAACATCCAGCAGAGGGCGAACAGGTAGCTCTTGCGCTCGACGCGCTTCCAGCCGACCACGAGCGCCGTGGGCAGCAGGAACGACCAGGGGAAGAACTCGGCCGGGATCACAGTCAGGTAGTAGTACCAGGGCTGGAAGTGGTGCCAGGGATCGGCGTACCGGGTGACGTTCTGGCGGAAGACGATCTGGTCCAGGTACTCGCGCCCGCCCGAAAGCCCGGCGGGGATGAGCCAGGCGAGCACCACCGCGGCCCAGATCAGGAAGCCGATCCCGATCCGCATCCGCCGCAGCTCCGCCCGATCTTTTGTAATCAACAGGAAGGCGACGATCGCGAGGAGCGGCGGCAGGAATCCGGCCGGACCCTTCGCCAGAGTCGCCAAGCCCGTCGCCACGAAGAAGAGCGGGTAGAGGCCGGGGCGATTCTCCGTGTAGCCGCGCACCCAGAACCAGACGCCGAGCGCCACCAGGAAGGTCAGGAGCATGTCGATCTGCCCGAACCGGCCCTGCCAGAGGATCTTGAAGCAGGTGGCGAAGGCGCCCGCGGCGATCCAGCCGGCGCGGCGGTTGAACAGGCGCTCGCCCAGGCGGAAGACGAGGAGGATCGTGCCGATGGCGGCCAGGGCCGAGGGGATGCGGGCGGAGATCTCGCCCACCCCGCCGGTCAGGAAGGAGGAGGCGAGGATCAGCCAGAAGAGCAGCGGCGGCTTCTGGGTGTAGACCTGGCCGTTGAGGCGCGGCACCGACCAGGAGCCTTCGAGGCGCATCTCGCGGGCGACCTCGGCATAGCGGGCCTCGTCCGGGTTCCAGAGGTCGCGCGAGCCGAGCCCGGGGAGGAAGAGCAGGGCCCCGAGCAGCGCGAGCCAGGCCAGGTCGCGCCGCGGGGTCACGGCTGGTCGGTGTCCACGGGAGCCAGGGGCACGGCGGCCGGGCGCGGCCGGTAGATGAACCAGAGGTTGCGGACGTAGATGAAGAGGCCCGTGGCCTGCCCCACGATGAACACCGGGTCGTTGCGGTGCACGGCGTAGGCGAGCAGGACGAAGCCTCCGCCCAGGCTGAAGAACCAGAACGACCTCGGGATCACGCTCTCTTTCCGGCGCTCGGAGGCGAGCCACTGGATGAAGAAACGGCCGAAGAAGAGGGCCTGTCCGAAGAACCCGATGGCGAGCCAGACGGGGTTGTGTTCCAAGCTTCGACCTCCCCGGAGAGATTCCGGTCGATCCAGCGCGTCTGCAGCCAGCGGACTCCGTAGAGGTCTGCGATGCCGCGCCACAAGCGGTTGTGGATGCCGTACTTCGGCTGCCCGTGCAGCCTCGGCCGATGGTTGACCGGCACCTCGGTCACGCGCGCTCCCTCCATGCGCAGCAGCGTCGGGAGGAAGCGGTGCATGCCGTTGAACACCGGGATGCGCCGCAGGTATTCGGTCCGCACCGCCCGCAGCGTGCAGCCGACGTCGGTCACCGATTCGCGGGTGACCCGGTTGCGGACCCCGTTGGCGAGCTTCGAGGAGACCCGCCGCACCCAGGTGTCCCGCCGCCGGGCGCGCACGCCGTTGACCACGTCGAAGCCGTCCAGGCGCTCGAGCAGGCGCGGGATGTCCGCCGGATCGTTCTGGAGATCGGCGTCGAGGGTGACCACGATCCCGCCGCGGGCGTGGCGGAAGCCGGCGTCGAACGCCGCCGACTGGCCGCTGTTGCGGCGCTGGCGCACGACGCGGGTCCGCGGGTCTTCGCGGGCGAGGGTAGCCAGCACCGCGGGGCTCCCGTCGGTGCTGCCATCGTCGACGTAGATCACTTCGTACGCCAGGCCGAGCGGCTCCAGCGCCGCGCGGATCTCCGCGGCGAGGACCGGCAGGTTCTCCTCTTCGTTGTAGACCGGGATGACGAGCGAGATCTCCGGCCTTGGACGCTCGTGCATGCGGGTATCTTAATGGAGCCCCGGGGCGGAAAAGGACGGAAAGGACGGAAAGGACGGGCGGCGGCTCCCTCTCCCGCGCAGTTTACGTCTAAGATGGCGCTGAAATGAGGTCTTCGGCTCTCCCCCGGCCGGCTCTGCTGGCGCTCGCCTGGATGTTCCTGGTCGGCGCCGCGATCGCGCTGCGCCCGATCCTGCCGATCGACGAGACCCGGTACGTCTCCGTGGCGTGGGAGATGTGGGTGCGCGGCGACTTCCTGGTGCCGCACCTGAACGGCGTGCCGTACAGCGACAAGCCGCCGCTCCTGTTCTGGATGTTCCACCTGGGCTGGTGGTTCTTCGGCGTCAACGACTGGTGGCCGCGGGTGGTGCCGGCCCTGTTCGCCCTGGCGAACCTCGGGCTGACCGCGCGGCTCGCCCGGCGCCTCTGGCCCGACCGCCCGGAGGTCGCCGGCTCCGCTCCGGCCGTGCTGCTCGGCTTCCTGATCTGGAGCGTGTTCACCACCATGGTGATGTTCGACATGCTGGTGGCGTTCTGCGTGCTGCTCGCCCTGCTCGGGCTGGAGGAGGCCTGGCGGCGGGGCGGCGTGCGACCCTGGCTGCAGGTGGGGGGCGCCCTGGGCGTGGGCATCCTGGCGAAGGGGCCGGTGGTGCTGGTCCTGCCGCTCGCGGTGGCTTTCTCCGCCCCCTGGTGGGGGAGGGAGATCCCACGTCAATTTTCCTCTCTCTGGTGGCCCCGGCTCGCGGGCGCGGTGGGGCTGACCGCGGCCATCGCCCTGGCCTGGGCCCTGCCCGCCGCCGCCGCCGGGGGAGCCGAGTACGCCAACGCCATCCTCGTCTCCCAGACCGAGCAGCGCGTGGTCTACTCCTACGCCCACAACCATCCCTGGTGGTGGTACCTGCCGCTGCTGCCGCTGCTGCTCTATCCCTATTCGTTCTGGCCGCCCCTCTGGAAGGCGGTATTTGCGGCGTTTGCGGCGTTGCGGCGCCGCGCCGCCGATCCCGGGCTGCGCTTCTGCCTGGCCTGGCTGGTGCCGGGGCTGCTGGTCTTCTCGCTGATCAGCGGCAAGCAGCCGCACTACCTGCTGCCCCTGATGCCGTGCTTCGCGCTGATCGCCGCCCGGCTTCTCACGGAAACGGGTGTCCCTGTCCGGCGCTGGCACCTGCTGCCCGCGCTCAGCCTGCTCGTGTTGACCGGCGCGGCGCTGGTGGTTGTCCCCCTCCTGAGCCCTCGGCTCGGCCCCCGGCACGGTCTGCCCTCGTGGAGCCCGGACGTCTCTCTCGGCATGGGCGTGACCCTGATCGCGCTCGCGGCAGCATCCTTCCTCCTCTTCGACCGCATTTTCGCCCGGCGGACCGCGGCGCCCACCCTGATCACCCTGGCCCTGGTGATCGGCGTGCACCTCGGTCTTTCGGAGGCGGCGCGCGAGGCGTACGACCTGGAGCCCATCGCGCGCTACCTGAGCGTCGCGGAGAAGCAGGGCCGGCCCATCGCCTACGTCGGGGACTACCACGGCCAGTTCCACTTCCTCGGCCGGCTCGAGCGCCCCCTGCAGGAGATCCCGGGCGGATCGGAGTCGCTCTGGATCCGGCAGAACCCGCGGGGCAAGGTGATCCAGGATCTCAAGTACATGCCGCCGGACGTGAACCGGGCCGAGTTCACCCAGCCCTACCGCGACGACGTGCTGGCGGTCTGGGGACGGGAGGGACTCCCGGGCGGTTGAGCTCGGGACTCATCCGGTGCTATATCTCTTTGCGTACCCGGCCTAGAGCGGTATCCCGGGTCGGTGGATACCCCACAAACCGATGAAATGGCTTGCCAGGGCGCTTGGATGGGCGC
>JBJMGZ010000208.1:0-6640 GCA_045807605.1 Thermoanaerobaculia bacterium
GTGGCCGCCGAGATGATCGCCGTCAACTCCGGTCTGGGTTATCTGATCATCGATGCCCGCAACGCCGGCAAGCGCTATGACCTGGTCGTCGCCGGCATGGGCCTGATCGGCCTGATCGGACTGGGCCTCGACTGGCTCATCCGCCGAACCCCCAGCGCACCTCTTCGAGCCGCTCGAGCCGGCGCACCAGAACGTCCAGCACCAGGCCGATCAGGCCGATCATCACCATGCCGGCCACCACCAGGTCGTAGCGCTTGCCGGCGTTGCGGGCGTCGATGATCAGGTAGCCGAGCCCCGAGTTGACCGCGATCATCTCCGCGGCCACCACCACCAGCCAGGCCACGCCCAGGGCGAGCCGCAGGCCGGTGAGGATCTGCGGCAGCGCCGCGGGAAGCACCACCTTCTTGAACAGCGCCAGGCCCGTGATGCCGAAGTTGCGGGCGGCGCGGATGTAGACGAGCTGGATGTTCTGCACCGCCGCCATGGCCGCGGTGGTGATGGGGAAGAGGCTGGCCAGGAAGATCAGGAAGATCGGCGCCAGATCGCTCACCCCGAACCAGAGGATCGCGATCGGGATCCAGGCGATGGGCGAGATCGGCCGCAGCACCTGGATCGCCGGGTTGAACGCCAGGCGGGCGCGGCCGAACCAGCCCATGAGCAGCCCCAGCGGGATGCCGATGAACACGGCCAGCAGGTAGCCGGTGCTCACCCGGAAGAGCGACGCCACCACGTACTTGAGCAGCACGCCCTTGCGCGCCAGCTCCACGGTGCCGGTGACCACCATCTCGGGCGTGGGGAAGATGTCGCTCCCGGTCCACTTGACGGCGAAGTGCCAGCCGAGCACGAAAAGGGCGGCCACGGCCAGGGGCAGAAGGACAGGCTCCAATCGGGACTTCATGACAGTTCGCCTCCCAGGGACGATCGACACGGGCATCGCCCCCGGAGAGGGGCGCAGATCCCTCCGCCTCCGTTACGATCGGGGGGCGTTGAATTTGTTTCTAGAGTGCGCCCTGCAGGGCAAAGCGGGACTAGAACTGGACGTTGTTCAGAAAGAACGACACCAGGCCCACCCGCTTGGCCACGAGGTCCTCGGCCATGTCGGGGGTCAGCGTGAACTGGCCCGCTCGCTCGCCAGCCGGGTTGACCATCACCATCTCGAGGCCTGCCACCTTCTGGGGATAGCGTCCGCGAATTTGCAGCAGGGCGTTGGCGCCGGTCAGCAGGGCGCGGAAGACGGCGCTCTCCGAGCTGGTGGTGACCTGGGCGAGCGGGCGCCCCTGGCTCCCCTGGAGGATCTCGACGCCCTCGGCCTTCTGGCCGAGGAAGAACTGGGACAGCTCGGAGGCGATCGCGGCGTCGCCGTAGGGGCTGCGCGAGGAGGGGACCGCCGCGGCTCGTCCCGCCGCGGTGTCCGGGTTGCGCCGGGTGACGGGCTGGTCGCGGGGACCGACCTCCCGGGCGGCGATGTCGGAGAGGTGCCTCTGCGGCTCCGGCTGCGGCGTGGCGCCCGGCTGGGGCGCCGGGCTGGTCCCCTGGTCGAGGATCACGGCGGCCCCGAGGTCCCGCTTGTTCATCTCCTCGGTCTTCCTGTCGTCGATCTGGGCCGGATCGAGCGAGGCCACGGTGCCATTGAGCAGGGTGACCACGGTGCGGCCGTTGGCGATCCGGGGCTTGCCCTTGATGTTCAGGGTGCGCCCATCCTTGAAGTAGATGGTGTAGGCGGCTAACGGCGCGGCCAGCAGCAGGGCGAGGACGGTCACGAGGCCCGGAATCGTACGGCGCATGGATTTCTACCTCTCTGCCCCTTTCGGGATATCGCTGCCGGCATGATACCCTGTCGCCCGCCTGAGCGGCAACGAGCCTTGAAGACCCCCTCGACCTCCACCGCCCTCCTGGTCCTCGAAGACGGCAGCGTCTTCGAAGGTGAAGCCGTCTCCGCCGGCACCCGCTTCGGCGAGGTCGTGTTCAACACGTCCATGACCGGCTACCAGGAGGTCCTGACCGACCCTTCGTACCGCGGCCAGATCGTGGTCATGACCCAGCCGCACATCGGCAACTACGGCACCGGCCCGGATTTCGCCGAGTCGGGCCATCCCTGGGTGGAGGGGTTCATCGCCCGCCGGTTCACGGTCAAGCCGTCGGGCTATGGCCGCGCAAGCGGTGGGGAGGGCCTGGTCTCCTACCTGCGGCGCTTCGGCGTGCCGGCCCTCCAGGGGATCGACACCCGGGCCGTGGTGCGCCGGCTGCGCGAGCGGGGAGCGCTGCGCGGCGTCCTCACCACGGAGCGCTCGGACGTGGACGCGCTGCGCGCCGAGCTCGCCGATTTCCCCATCATGACCGGTCGCGCCCTGGTGGACGAGGTGACCTGCGCCGAAAAGTACGAGATGGCAGTGAGCCCCGCGTACGCGGGGGGTGAGGAGCGCTGCCACCTGGCGGTCTACGACTTCGGCATCAAGGCCAACATTCTGCGCTCGCTGGCCGGTCGCGGGGCGCGGTTGACCGTGCTGCCGGCGCGCACCCCGGCCGCCGAGGTCCTGGCCCTGCCGGTGGACGGGATCGTGCTGTCCAACGGCCCGGGGGACCCCGAGCCGCTGACGTCGATCATCGATTCGGTGCGCGAGCTGGTCGAGGCGTCCCGGCCGGTGCTGGGGATCTGCCTGGGGCACCAGCTCCTGGGTCTCGCCATGGGAGGCCGCACCTTCAAGCTCAAGTTCGGGCATCACGGCGGCAACCAGCCGGTGCGCGACCTGGTCACGGGTAAGGTGGCGATCACGAGCCAGAACCACGGCTTCGCGGTGGAGCCCGGCTCCCTGCCGGCCTCCTGCGAGGTGACCGAGCTGAACCTGAACGACGGCACGGTCGAGGGGTTCGCCGTCACCGGCAGGCCGGTCTTCTCCGTCCAGTACCACCCCGAGGCCGCGCCGGGGCCCCACGACGCGGCGGGCGTGTTCGACAGGTTCCTCGAAAAGGTCTGCAGGAAGTAGTGGGCCCCGGCCACCCGGGGCGCCATGAATGTCGCCCCTACAAGCGAGATCCGCGCTTGCTTGTAGGGGCGCGAGTCATCGCGCCCTGCTAGGCTATCCCCATGGAATCCCGTCTCCTCAAAGGCCCCCTCTCCTGGGTGGTGGCGTGGCGCTTCCTGCGCGGCCACCGCAGCCGGTTGCTGGACGGCACGGCGCGGGCGGCGCTCCTGGCGACCGCCCTGGGGGTCACGGCCATGGTCATCGCCATGGCCCTGATGACGGGGTACCGGGAGGACCTGCAGGGCAAGCTCGTGCGCGGGAACGCCGCGGTGATCGCCTATCCGGTGGGGGCCGAGGTCCACCTCGACGCCGCCCGGCAGGGGAAGCTGGAGGCGATCCCCGGGGTCGAGAAGATCGGCCGGGTCGCCTACGGCCAGGGCGCGCTGTCGAGCGGCGCGAGCCCGCAGGGGATCGAGGTCATCCTGCGCGGAGTGGATGCGGGGGGCGGGCAGCTCACGGCGAACGCCCGGCAGATCGCGACGGTGGACGGCATCCCCGGCGCCGTGCTCGGCGAGGACCTGGCCGAGCGGCTGAAGGCCCGTCCGGGCGACGTGCTCCGGCTGGTGGCGCTCGGCTTCCAGGACGGCCGGCCCCGGTTCCGCTACCAGAGCCTGAAGGTGAACGGCACGTTCTCGACCGGCTTCGCCGAGTTCGACCGGAGCTGGGTGCTCCTGGACCGCGCCCGGGTGGAGCAGCTGATGGGCGGGGAGGCCTCGGTGGACCTCCTGGAGTTCACGGTCACGGAGCCGAACGAGGCGCCGCGCATCGCCCAGGCGGCCACGCGGCTGCTCCAGCCGGACTTCGTGGTCACCGACTGGCGGCAGCTCAATCGCGAGCTGTTCACCGCCTTGAAGCTGCAGCAGATCGCGCTCTTCCTGGTGCTGGGGCTGATCGTCCTGGTCTCGACCTTCAACGTGGCGTCGACCCTGGTGGTCCTGGTGCGGGAGCGGATGCGCGACATCGGCCTCCTGGGCGCGCTCGGCCTCCGGCCCGGGAGCCTGCGGCTGATCTTCCTCCTCTACGCGGGCTTCCTGGGAGCGCTGGGCACGCTGCTCGGAGTGGCGATCGGCTGGGGGACGTCGTGGGTGCTCACCCGCTTCGAGCTGATCCGCTTCGACTCCGAGGTGGCGGCGATCTACTTCATCCGCTCGGTGCCGTTCCGCGTGGAGCTCGACGACGTGCTGGCGATCGTGGGCTTCACCCTGGGAGTGACGCTGCTGGCCTGTTTTCTGCCGGCCTGGCGGGCGGCGCGGGTGGACCCTTCGTCGGCGCTGCGCTACGAATAGCCTCTATGCCGACACGCTCTCGTTCCTCTCCCCCGACATGATCTTCCATCCGATGACCTTCTCGTCGATCTCGCGCAGGCGGTTGGCGATCAGGCGGCAGAGGAGCTGCAGGAACTCCAGGGCGGCGTGGGGGTCCATGGCCAGGACCTCGCGCACGGTGTCCTGGTCCAGGCCGAGCACGGTGAGCTGGCCGCCGTAGGCGCGGGCGTCGGCCGAGCGCGGCTCGCCGTCGATCAGCGACATCTCGCCAAAAAAGTCACCGCGCTCCAGGATCGCCAGCGCCTCCTCCCCGGCCCCGGGGATGAACTTGCTGATGATCACCCGTCCTTCGAGGATCACGTACATCTCCGAGCCCTCGTCCCCCTCCTGGAAGAGCGAGGCCCCGGCGGCGAAGCGCTTCTCCCGCGAGAAGGCGGCGAGGGTGATCAGCTCCTTGCGCGAGATCCCCTGCTCGCGGAAGAGGCGGATCTTGTCGTCCTCCAGGATCTTCACGGACGCCCCCTTGCCCGAGGCCTGCTTGCGCAGCCGCAGGAAGCTCTCCGGCGAAGCGTCGGTCGAGAAGAACGTCTTGAGCTGCTCGTTCGTGGAGCGCAGCTTGCGCGCCAGGCTGTGCCAGAGGCTCCAGTAGAGCTGCACGCCCATCTCCGGGTGGATCTCGATCAGCGCGTCGAGGGCCTGGGCGTCGAGCCGCAGGAGATGGCTCGGGCGGGCCGCGACCACGTCCGAGCTGCGCTCGTGGCCGCTCACGAAGCTCCCCTCGCCGAAGACGTTGCCCGGCTCGATGGCGCCGAGCACGAACGTGCCGTAGGTGGTCGTGCGCTGGACCGTGACCTCCCCCTCCTCCAGGACGAAGAAGTCGCGCCCGGGGCCGCGGTGGGCGAAGATCAGGCTGCCGGCGTCGTGCATCTCCTCCTCGGCCACCTGGGTGAGCCGGAAGATCTGCTCGTCGGAGAAGTGGGCCCAGGTCTTCATCCGCCGCAGGCGCGCGGCGAGCTCGAGCTGGCCGCCGCCGCGCTCCCGCCGCGCCGCCGCCGGCGCGTTGGGGAAGACGGCGGCCTGGAGGCCGGCCTCTTCCATGAAGCGGTCGCGGTGCCACTCCAGGCGGTCGAAGGCGGTGTGGATCTGCTCCTGGCGCTCCTTGAACACCTGGGAGAGCTCGCGGTTGCCCCAGCCGAGGATCTGCTTCAGCGTCTGGATCCGCCGGCGCAGCCGCCGCACTCCCTCCTCGTCCCCTTCGTTCAAGAGCAGGAAGGCCTGCACCGTCGCCCGCAGAGCGGCTTCGTACTGCTTGCGCTCGTACTCGGCCCGGCCCAGGCTCTCGGCGGTCTCGCGGTCGAACGGGTTGAGCCTCAGCGCCTGGGTGAGCTCGTCCACCGCGCCGTCGAAGTCCTTGCGCCGGAACAGCAGGCGCCCGTGGAGCTTGTGGCTGGACGGGTTCGCCAGCCCCTTGACCTTGGCGACCTCCAGGCACTCGACGGCGCGGGCGGTCTCCCCTTTTTCGGAGTAGAGATGGGCCAGCCCCACGAAGTGGGCGGCGTCGATGGCGTTGCGCCGGAATCCCTCGCGGAGCCGGTCGCGCACGCTGCGCGATCCGGGCGATCCGGGCTCCCGCTGCCGGGTCCGGGCCTCGGCCAGGGCCAGCTTCACGCTGAGGTTCCTGGGATCGAGGCGCAGAGCCAGCAGCAGCAGGTCCGACGCCTGCTCGTGCTGCCCGCGCTCCTGGAACCGTCCGGCGAGCCGGATCAGCTCCTCGACGTCCTGCCCGACATGGGGATCACTCATGCTGCTTCCTTCGAAGGCAAGGCGCGAGTTTAGCATGCCCCGCACGGGCCGGGGCTTGCCTCAGCGCATATTCTTATGTAGATTCCGTAATATGAAGGCTGTCCGCCGAGAGATCTCCGCCACGCTGAGCCGGGCCCTCGCCCTGTGCCGGGAGGGGAACTGGAACGAGGGCCTCGTCTACCTGGGGCAGTTGGCGGAGTCGGGGGAGCCCGGCTCGGCCATGCCCGGCCTCTTCTACTCCTACCTGGGATATGGGCTCGCCCGTTGCCAGGGAAGGGTGCAGGAGGGGCTGAAGCTCTGCGAGCACTCGATCAAGGTGGAGTTCTACGAGTCGGACAACTACCTGAACCTGGCGCGCACCTGCCTGCTGGCCAGGGACCGGCCCGGGGCGGTGCGCGCGGTCCGCGGCGGCCTCAAGGTCGATCCCCAGAGCATGGAGCTGCTGGCGCTCTACCGCGAGATGGGCGTCCGGCAGGAGCCGGTGATCGCATTCCTCTCCCGAGACAACCCGCTGAACATGCTCCTCGGCCGCATCCGCAACGCCTTCCG
>JBJMGZ010000209.1:0-4982 GCA_045807605.1 Thermoanaerobaculia bacterium
AAGTAGGAAGCACTCCGACTCGAGTTGGCTTAGGGCCGACTTAAGTAGGAGCGAGGCGCCGCTTCAGATCGAGCGTGGGCTGCTTGCGTGCCCAATCACCCGGAAGCCGCTCCACGTGGCGGGTGACAGTCTCACGGGCCACGTCCGCCTCTTCGAACGGGCAGGCTTTCCATCCTCTCCGCCGGGACGTGCGTCGGCCCCGGCTTCGCCATGCGGGATCTCTTCGGCAACTACCTGCGGAAGAGCCTGCCTGGAGCCGCAGGCAAAGCAGCGATGGCGCTCTGGTCCATCGCGTCGATCCCGATGCTCTATCTGGACCGGCTGCTGAACCGCCGCCCGCGTTCCGCGGATCTCGCCTCGACGACGTTCATCCTCGCCGTCAAGTAACGGGCAGGCAAGGGAGAGCCGGCGCACTCCTTCCCGCCTTCCCGCCCTCCCGCCCTCCCGTCCAGCTCTCCCACCGCCAGTCTGGACAGAACGGGGGTCATTGTCCAGATCTCCTCTCGCATCGCGAGAGATGAAACCGATTTCGGAGCCTTTGTGTAAAGATGGTGTCTTGATTTCCCGGGTTGACAGCGGTGTCACAGCATTCCTAGAATCAGCCCACTTCGACAGGGGGCAAGTCTTGCGGTATCCCTCGATCCTCGTCCTCACCGCTCTTCTCGCCGGCTGCGGCGCCGGAATGGCACCGCAGGGTGCCCCTTCCCTGCCCGCCGCTGTCCAGGAAACGTCTTCGGCGCCCAAGGTCAAGGTGGTCCCCCAGGAGAGCTGGGCGGACGCCATCCTCTACTTCGTCATCACCGACCGCTTCGCCGACGGCGACACCCGCAACAACCGGCAGGTCAACATCAAGGCCAAGGGCACGTTCCACGGCGGCGACCTGGCCGGCCTGCGCCAGCACCTGGACGAGATCGCGGAGCTCGGGGCGACCGCGATCTGGATCACCTCGCCGGTCGACCAGATCGACGGCTTCGTCACCGGCGCCGGCTTCCCCGACTGGGGCTATCACGGCTACTGGGCCGATGACTTCACGCGGATGGACCCGCGCTTCGGCTCCGAGGAGGAGCTCAAGGCGCTGGTGGACGACGCCCACGCCCGCGGCATCAAGGTGCTCCTCGACGTGGTCTACAACCATGCCGGGTACGAGTCCAAGTACGTGACCAGCCCGCGGACTTCCGGCTGGCTGCGGGTCGGCGGCACCTGCGGCATGGACGACCTGACCTCGTGCCTGTCGGGGCTGCCCGACTTCAAGACCGAGCTTCCCGAGGTGGCCGGCTACCTGATCCAGGCGCACCTGGACCGGGCGGCCCGGGTGGGCGTGGACGGCTACCGGCTCGACACGGTCAAGCACGTGGACCACCCGTTCTGGCAGGAGCACCGCAAGCGCACCCGCGAGAAGATGGGCAAGGACTTCTTCCTCGTCGGCGAGGTCTGGGGCGGCGACGCCAGGTCGCTCGACCCCTGGTTTGCCCCCGACGAGATGGACGCCGGCTTCGACTTCTCGTTCCAGGGGAGCGTGCTCGGCTGGCTCCAGGGGAGGGGGCGGACCGTGGCGTTCGACAAGTACCTGAAGTCGCGCGAGCAGGTGCGCGCGGGCCACTACCTGTCGCAATACCTCTCCTCGCACGACGTCAAGGGCGCGCTCTCGATCCTGGAAGGCGACCGCGAGCTGTTCCGCCTCGCGGCTCTCCTCCAGATGACCACGCAGGGCATCCCGACGATCTACTACGGCGAGGAGGTCGGCCGGCCGGGCGGCGACTGGCCGGACAACCGCAGCGACATGCCCTGGGGAGACAGGCCCATCCAGCCCGGCGCGGGCCTGCCCCGGGACGAGGCGCTGCGGGCGGACTACAAGCGGATGATCGCCATCCGCCGCGCCCACCCGGCGCTCTCGCGGGCGCCGCACACCAGCCTTTCCAGCGAAGGGGACCTGCTCGTCTTCCAGCGCCGGGACGAAGGAACGAAGGACGCGGTCGTCGTGGCCGTCAACCGGGGCTCGGCTCCGGCCACGGCTGCTTTCGACGTCCCGGCCGAGTGGGGGGGCGCGCAGGTCCGCGACTTCTGGAAGGATGAGGACGTGCCGCGGTCCGGATCGCGCATCGAGGTGGCCGTGGCTCCGCGAGACGCCCGGATCCTCGGAGCCAGGCGTTGAGCGCTCCTACCCCGATGGGTGGTGCCGGGAGTGTCGAAATCCGTTATCAAGCTCTTCAGGGAGATACGCGCTCATGGCCGGAGTGACCTTCGAACACGTGAAGAAGAGCTATGGACCGGTCACGGTCATCCAGGATTTCAGCCTCGAGATCCGCGACCGGGAGTTCATGGTGCTGGTGGGGCCGTCGGGTTGCGGCAAGTCCACGGCGCTGCGCATGATCGCCGGCCTGGAGGAGATCACGGCCGGCACGGTCCTGATCGGCGAGCGGGTGGTCAACGACGTGCCGCCCAAGGACCGCGACATCGCCATGGTCTTCCAGAGCTACGCGCTCTACCCGCACATGACCGTGCGCGAGAACCTGGAGTTCGCCCTGAAGATCCGCAAGACCCCGAAGGAGGAGATGGACCGACGGGTGCGCGAGGCCGCGGACATCCTGGGCATCACCGAGTACCTGGACAGGAAGCCCAAGCAGCTCTCCGGCGGCCAGCGCCAGCGCGTGGCCCTGGGCCGCGCCATCGTGCGCAAGCCCGCCGTCTTCCTGTTCGACGAGCCGCTCTCGAACCTCGATGCCAAGCTGCGCGTGCAGATGCGCGCCGAGATCACCAGGCTCCAGAAGAGCCTGCAGACCACGACCGTCTACGTCACCCACGACCAGATCGAAGCCATGACCATGGGGCACCGCATCGCCATCATGAAGAGCGGCGACCTGCAGCAGGTCGGCACGCCGCTGGAGGTCTACGAGCGGCCGGCCAACCTGTTCGTGGCCGGCTTCATCGGCACGCCGCCCATGAACTTCGTCCCGGCCACGATCTCCGGCAACCGGATCGTCGCCTCCGGCTTCGAGCTGCCCCTGCCCGGGGAGCTCGCCGCGGCCGGAGAGGGCCGCAAGGTGGTGCTGGGAATCCGGCCCGAGAACGTGCGCGAGGCGTCCCGGGGGGGCGAAACGGTAAAGGTAGGCGCCAAGGTCGATTTCGTCGAGCCGCTCGGCCACGAGGTGATCGTGCACGGCCGGGTCGGGGACGACGTCCTGGTCGCCAAGCTCGACCCGCACCGGGCTCCCGAGATGGGCTCCGACATCGGCCTCGAGATCGAGCTCGGCGCGCTCCACCTGTTCGACGCCGCCACCGAGCAGCGATTGACGGCATAGCTTCGACAAAGGAGAAACCCGCATGAGATCCGGAATCGTCCTGCTGGCCCTGCTTCTCTCCATTCCAGCCCAGGCCCAGAAGGAGATCGTGGTCTGGCACGGCTACCGCGGCGGCGAGAAGGCGGCCTTCGAAAAGGTTGTCAATCAGTTCAACCAGTCCCAGAAAGGGATCAAGGTCTCGACCCTGGCCGTGCCCTACGACGCGTTCGCCGACAAGATCACCGCCGCGGTGCCGCGCGGCAAGGGGCCGGACGTCTTCATCTTCGCCCAGGACCGCCTCGGCGGCTGGATCGCGGCCGGCAACACGGTCGAGCCGCTCGACTTCCTCCTCGACGACAAGATCAAGGGGCGCTATCTCAAGGCCACGATGGATGCCATGACCTACCAGGGCAACATCTACGGCCTGCCCCTCAACTTCAAGGTCATCACGCTGATCTACAACAAGAAGCTGATGCAGACGCCGCCGAAGACCTCGGCCGAGCTGGTCGCGATGGGCAAGAAGCTCACCGGCGCCGGCCGCTTCGGGCTCGCCTACTGGCACTCGGATTTCTACTACCACGCGGCGCTCATGAACGGCTTCGGCGGCGGCGTGTTCGGCCCGGGGCGCAAGCCCACCATCAACTCGGCCCCGAACATCCAGTCGCTGGACCTGCTCAACAAGTGGATCGGCCAGAAGTTCATGCCCGAGGAGCCGTCGACCGCGCTCATCACGGCGCTCTTCAACCAGGGCAAGGCGGCCATGGTCTTCTCCGGCCCCTGGTTCCTGGGCGAGGTCTCGAAGGACATCGACTACGGGCTCGCGCCGCTGCCCACGCTCTCCGAGGCCGGCGGCAAGCCCATGCGTCCCTGGATGACGGTCGAGGGCGTGTACATCGCCGCGCCCTCGAAGAACAAGGACGCGGCCTTTGAATTCCTCAAATATGTGACCGATACGCCCGCGGCCAGGGTGCTGGCGCTCGAAGGGCGGCAGACCCCGGCCAACAAATCCGTCTACGCGGACCCGGCGGTCGCCAAGGACCCGATCCTCGCCGCCTTCCGCAAGCAGGTGGACGTGGCCGTGCCCATGCCCAACTATCCGGAGATGAGCATGGTCTGGTCGCCGGTGACCACGGCCATGAACACGATCACGAAGAAGACCGCGACCCCGAAGCAGGCCATGGACATCGCCCAGAAGGAAGTGGTGGAGCGCATCGCCAACCTCCAGAAGAAATGAGCGCCGCCCCCTCCCACCGCCGCCGGTTCCTGATCGGCCTGACGCTCGCCGCCCTGGTCGCGGTGTTCCTCGGCGCAGCCCTGCTCGCGGCGGCGCGCGCCGGGGAGAGCCGCGAGCGCTCCGAGCGCAGCTCGGTGGTCACGCTGCTCGCCCTGGCGCAGTTGATCGATCGCGCGGGCGGCGGCGCGCCGGTTGCCGAGGGAGAGGAGGGGATGGGGATCGGCGACGAGCTGGCCGCGATCGGTACGGAGCCGCCCGCCGAAGATCCGGGCGTGGCCGTGCGCAGCGCCGTGGCCGCGTTTGCCAAGGCCCATCCCGAGGTGAAGGCGGTCCGCGTGGTCGCCTTCGAGGGCATCCGGCTGGAGGCGTCCACGAATCCCCAAGATCAAGCCCCCCGGCGGCTGGAGCGGGAGGAGAAGCCGCTCTACGACCTCGGGCAGAAGCTGCGCGCGGCCGTGGCCGGCAACCGG